>DASSDE010000830.1:0-2828 GCA_035697365.1 Kribbella sp.
CCTGATCACGAAGCTCGGCCAGGTGGCCGACACCGACACCTCGACGTATGACGGGTTTCTGCAGGCGCTTCGGCAGCGGCGGCAGGCCTTCATCGCGGCAGGTGCTCGGGCCACCGACCACGGTCACCTCAGCGCCGCCGCCGTACCGCTCAGCGACGCGGAGGCGGCACGGATCTACGCCGGTGCGCTGAAGGGCGACGTGACGGCCGAGGACGCCGCTGCGTTCGCGGGGCACATGCTGTTCCAGTTCGCGGTCATGTCGGCCGAGGACGGCTTGGTGATGCAACTGCACCCGGGCGTACTGCGCGACCACGACCCGGCAATCCTTGCGACGTACGGGCCAGATCAGGGCCACGACATCCCGGTCGCAACCGAGTTCACGCGGTCGCTGCGGCCGCTGCTTGAGCGGTTCGGGCACGCGGACGGGTTCCGGTTGGTGCTGTTCACCGTCGACGAGACCGTGTACTCCCGGGAGCTCGCTCCGCTGGCCGGTGTGTATCCGGCGGTGCGGCTGGGCGCGCCGTGGTGGTTTCTGGACAGCCCGGACGGCATGCGTCGGTTCCGGGAGCTCGTCACCGAGACGGCAGGCTTCTACAACACCTCCGGCTTCGTTGACGACACCCGTGCGTACCTGTCCATCCCGGCGCGGCACGACCTGGCACGCCGGATCGACGCCGGGTACCTGGCGAATCTGGTCGTACAGCACCGGCTGGACGAGGACGACGCGCTGCAGGTTGCCAAGGCGCTCGCGTACGACCTCGCCAAGGACACGTACCTCTCCAACAGGTAGTCTCACGCAATCTGTTCACCGGGGTGGCTGAAGGGATTGCGATGAGGCGTGGGGCCGTCGCGGCTGCAGGTGCCGCGGTGCTGCTGGTGTCGGGCTGTTCGGCGGACCCGGGAAAAGCTCCCGCACCGACCGGCGGCCCGACCGTGACAGTCCCCACCGCTCCCCCGGCCGCCGCAGCCGCCGTACTCGGACCGACCGGTCCGGGTACGGCGAAGCCCTGCAGCGGTACCGCGATCCCGGTCGGCGTCGACCCGCAGCCGGTCATCGACGCCGCCCCCGAGGCGACCACGTTCTGTTTCGCGAAGGGCGTGCATCGACTCGCCCGTGCGATCCATCCCCGTGAGGGCGACACGCTGGCGGGCAGCCCCGGTGCCGTACTGAGTGGAGCCGTCCGCCTCACCGGCTGGAAGCGCACCGGGACGACCTGGGCTGTGCATGGCGTACTGCCGCCGGCGTACCCGCTCAAGGGACAGTGTGAGGACAACAAGACCAACCCGTGCCAGCGGGGCGAGCAGCTGTACGTCGACGGCAAGCACCTGACCCGCGTGATGAGCCTGCCCCAGCTGAAGCCCGGCACCTTCTACGGCGACTACAAAAGCAACACCGTGTACGTTGGCGACGCCCCGGACGGCCATGTATTGGAGATGTCCCGCACCCAGACCGCCATCGACAAGTCCACTGACAATGTCAGCAGGGTGACCGTGACCGGTCTGACGATCGAACACTTCGCGAGCCGCCCGCAGGCCGGCGCACTGCAGGCCGGTCCCGGCTGGAAGGTGACCGCGAACGAGGTCCGCTGGAACCACGCGGTCGGGATCATGGTGATCGAGGGCGACCAGGCCGAGGTCACCCGGAACACGGTCGCGGACAACGGGCAGCTCGGCATCGGGCAGTACAAGTCCGCCGGCGTCCGGATCAGCGCGAACCTTGTCACCCGGAACAACACCGACGGGTTCTGGATCGCGGACTGGGAGTCCGGTGGGATCAAGTCCACCCGGTCGTCCGGCGAGATCAGCGGCAACGACATCGTCGCGAACCGGGGCATCGGGATGTGGAGCGACATCGCGGAGTACGACCGCAGGATCACCGGCAACCGGATCCGGGACAACGCCGCGGACGGCATCCGGTACGAGATCAGCTACGCCGGCGTGATCGATCAGAACGTTGTCGAGCACAACGGGTTCGGCACCGGTCGCGGGTCCGGCGGAACGCTCTGGGACGGCGGCGGCATCAACGTCAACACGTCGTCCGACGTCCAGGTCCGCGGCAACCTGATCCAGGACAACCGGAACGCGCTGTCGATCCAGTCCCGTACCCGTGGCGACGGGCCGCGCGGCAAGTACGTCCTGCGCAACGTGCTCGTCGAGGGCAACCTGGTCGTGATGACGGATCCGTCCTCGACGCTCGGTGTGGTCGAGAACAAGAAGTCACCCACGCAGCCCGGCGCGATCACGTTCCGCCGGAACAGCTACCGGGTCGACGGCGGGCAGGACAGGTTCTCGTACCACGGCAAGTCACTCACCTGGTCGCAATGGCAGGAGTCCGGCTTCGACAAGGACTCAGTGAGCGGTTGAGAGGCGTTTTCGATGTCGTAGGCGATCCGCGTCGCAGATCGCGGCGGCCACGAGCAGGTGCACCGTCATCGACGACAGGTCGGACAGGCCGCTCTCGTTGAGCGAGGCGGTCGTCACGTACCCGAGCAGCAGGGCGCCGCAGGCCTTGACGTACGGCGTGGGCGCGCGGAGGACCGCCACCCACGCCATGATCAGTGCGAGCGCGACGATCGCGACAGCGAGCAGCCCGGTCTCCCAGTACAGGCCGAGCCAGCTGTTGTCGATCGCCATCACGTCGATGTCGCCCTCGCCGCGCCGCAGCAGGACCCGTTTGTTGCCGAGCCCGTGGCCGATGATCGCGGTCTGCGTCGACACCTTCTCGTCCAGGACCGCCTGCCAGCTCGTCGTCCGGCCGCTCAGCGAGGTGATCTGCTGCGTACCCTGACCGCGCAGCAGCCAGGTGTGCAGCGATCCGATGGTCAGGA
>DASSDE010000831.1:0-2137 GCA_035697365.1 Kribbella sp.
CGCACTGAGCACGGACCGCCGGACGCTCTTCTGGGCCGAAACGGCGACGTACGGTCTGTACAAGCTCGACCTCACCGCCGACGGCGCCGAGCCGGTGCAGATCGCCGCGATCCCGGGCCTGCCGGACAACATCGCCCGCGGCTCGGACGGCCTGATCTGGGTCGCGGTCGGCTCGCCGCGCAACGCCGTCCTTGATCTGTTGCTGCCGAAGCACCCCGCGTTCCGCAAGGTGGTCTGGTCGCTGCCGGACGCGCTGAAGCCGAAGGCCGCCGACATCATCGAGATCCAGGCGTACGACGAGAGCGGCACACTGGTGCACGACCTCCGCGCGAAGCACCCCGACTTCCACATGCCGACCGGGGTCCGCGAGCGCGACGGGAAGGTGTGGCTGGGGAGCATCGGCACCAGCTCCCTAGCCACGTTCCCGACGCCGATCCGTTGACCGTGGCAGGCTGAGGTCATGGACCTGGCGGAGGTCGGTCGCATCGCGAAGGCACTCGACCGGGTGAAGGAGTCGAGCGCCGGCGGTGGGTTGCGCTGGACGCTCGACGGCCGTCTGGTCGCCCGCCAGTACGACGCCGACTCCCTCGTGGTCCGGATCGGGTACGACACCCGGGAGCAACTCCTGCGCGAGTACCCGGACCTGTTCTTCGTACCACCCCGGTTCGACGCCCATCAGAAGGTCGTACTACGCCTCCCGAGCGCCGACCGCGCCGTCGTCCAACGAGCGCTGCAAGCCGCCTGGGACCTGCAGCGCAACGCCGACTGAATCGCTCAGTGAGCCTCGAGAAGTTCGACGGGGTCGAAGGCGAACGCGAACGGCTCGGATGTCTGGAAGACTTCGCCGGACTTGGCCTCGGCATGCTTCACATACTGGCCGTCGGCCAGGCGGAAGAGTTCGACCTGTGCGTCGCCGACTCCGATCTCCACATGCATGTAGTACGGGATGCCCTGCCGGGCACAGATGGCCGGCTTGTCGATGCGGTCCCGGTGGAAGGAGGACGGCGAAATGATCTCGATCGGGCAGAGCACCTGCTCGGCCTCGATCCACGTCTGCTGCCGCACACGTTCACGGAGCAGCACGAGGTCGGGCTCGATCCATCCGCTGAGTCCGGTGCGGACGTTCAACGCCGAGTACAGTGCGTGGCCCGCCGCGCGGGCTGGTCCGTCAAGCTGGAAGGCGAGCCTCAGCGTCGCCCAGCTGTTCGCGCTGCCCTCGCGTGGACTCATTCTGAGCCTTCCCTCCACGGCCTCGTACCGCGCAGGCGGCATACCTTCGATGGGCAGGTAGCGCTGTGCCAACTCAACGGTCCACAAACCGTCCAAGTCGAGCAGCGGGTCGAACGGGTACTCCGGTGCGGGGGCTGCCATACCTACCTCCTCTTCCTCGCACATCTTATGCCAGCGTTTGCAGGTCCTGTGCGAGTGCGACAGGCGTGGCTAGGGAGCATCGGCAGGAGCTGCCTAGCCACGTTCCGGCACCTATCTCTTAGGTACCTCGTCCTGCTTGCTGGCGTTGGTGGTGCCGGTGACGACGAGGGTGAAGTCTTCGCCGTGGTTGCTGACGCCTTCGATGACGGCGGCCTCGACGGCCTCGGAGCCGATCGTGTCGCGCAGCATCAGGGGATCGGTGCGCAGGTCCTTGGCGAGCGCGACCGCGAGCCCGACCATCACCACCGCGAACGGCAGGGCGGCCACGATCGTCAGGTTCTGCAGGCCGGTCAGGGCATCCGATCCGCCGCCGCCGGCAAGCAGCATCACCGCCGCCACCGCGCCGGTCAGTACGCCCCAGAAGATCACCAACGGCTTCTTCGGCTCGATCGCACCGCGTTCGGACAGGGTGCCCATCACGATCGACGCCGCGTCCGCACCGGAGACGAAGAAGATCGCCACCAGCATGACGACCAGGATCGTGGTCACGGCGGTGAGCGGGATGTGGTCGAGCATGCCGAACAACTGGCCCTCGGTCGTCGACGCACCCGCGATATCGGTCCCACCGCGCTGGATGTCGATCGCCGTACCGCCGAAGATGCAGAACCACAGCAGGCTCACCAGCGACGGCACCAGCAGCACGCCGGTGACGAACTGCCGGATCGTCCGCCCGCGGCTGATCCGCGCGATGAACATGCCGACGAAC
>DASSDE010000832.1:0-2476 GCA_035697365.1 Kribbella sp.
ACAAGGCCACCCGCGACCCGGCGGCCCCGGGGAAGTTCCTGCCCGCCTACGACTCCGGCGACCACCTGCACCCGAACGCCAACGGCTACAAGGCCATGGCCGCAGCCTTCGACCTGCGCCAACTGTAAGAGCTGTACCGAAGGACGGGTGGTGGCGCAGGATTCCGCGGCTCGCCGGAAGAGTGACGAGCCTGAGTCCGGTCGCGATGGCCGACCACTACCCGTCCTTCGGTACGTCTAGCCGGATTCGGCTGGGTGTTCGACCTGGCGGTCGCCCCATTGGGTGAGCAGGCCGCGGGCGATCTCCAGGTCCTCGCGGAGGGAGCGGTCGGCGAGATCGCCCGGCAGGGCAGCCAGGGCGTCGGTCAGCCAGGGGGCGACAGCTGCGGGGGCGAGATCGACGGGGGTGAGGCCGGCCAGGCGGATCGCGCGTACCGCGGTGACGAGTTCGCTGGCCAGTATTTCGCGGAGCGCGTCCAGGAGCTGTTTGGTCAGGGCAGCCGCCTGGGGCGCGAAGCTGGCGTGCAGCTCGGCGCCGCGGGACAACGTCGCGGTACCGAGGGTGGCGGGCTGTGCGGACGAGCGGACGGCGGCGAGTGCGTCGTGCGCGACGTACTCGATCATCATCACGCCGGAGCTCGTCTCGGCACCACTGGCGAGGAACCTGCTGAGACCGGTGTAGTCCGGGTCGACGAGGTTCGCGACGCGGGTGGTGGAGAGGGTCGCGACGCTGTGCAGACTGAGGCGTAGCGAGTCGAGCGCGAGCGCGATCGGCATCGCGTGCCAGTTGCCGTTGTGCAGTACGGCATCGCCGGCCACCAGCGGATTCTCCGCGGCTGCGTTGATGTCGACGCGGACACTGTTGCCCAGGGCATCCGAATGGTCGACGGCCGGACCCAGTACCTGCGCGAAGGCCCGCAACCCGAACGGATCCTGGACGCGGGCCGGCGGCAGCGGGAGGCCGTCGAGCAGGCCGCGCATCCGGCGGGCGACCCGGACCTGCCCGGGCTGCGGTCGCGCCTCGTGGACGCGGACGTCGTAGACCTCGGCGTTGCCGCGCAGTGCGACGTGGGTGAGGGCGCCGACCAGCGGTACGACGTTGATCAGGGTGGAGGCGTCGACGTACGCCAGGCAGCACTCGGCGAGTGTGAACGCGTTGCTGGACAGCAGTGGGAGCGCGCTGGTGCCGTCGATGACGTCGCCGAGTGCGAGTCCGAGCTCGGCGAGCGGGCCGAGGTCGCCGGTCCCGATCGCGCCACCGCGGTGCAGGTCGGGAAGATTGTCGTCGTTGAGCAGGCCAACGATCGTGTCGGCGACCGCAGGTTCGAGTCCGGAGCCGCCGGCGGCGAGCTGGTTCACCCGGATCAGCAGCCCGAGCCGTACGACATCCTTCGGGTACGAGGTCGTACCGGTGGTGGAGTGCGACGCGAGCAGCCGGGCGCCGTGCTCCGGGTCGGACGTCAGCACGTCGCGGTTGGCCCCGACGCCGGTGGTCCGCCCGTAGACGGGTCGTCGCGCCGCCACCTCGGCCACCACGTGCGCCGACTCGTGCATCCGCTTCCGCGCGTCGTCGCTGAGCCGTACCGACGTACGCCGCTGCCCCAAGGCCACGGCGTCGAGCGGAGTCAGCCCGCTACCCGTGAGCTCGACCGGTTCCATCCCCTCAGTGTGGAACCGCCGGCCGTCCGCGGACACCCGGCACGCTGATGCGGCCGTCTCGGATCCGAGATGCTCAGACTTGGGGAGGATCCGGTGCCGGATCGGGTAGAAGATCCTGCCCAACCCTGCGCACTCGGGTCCACGCGACGAGGGCGACGGCGATCGCGACGACGGCGAACACCGCGCTGCCGAGGAGAGCAACGGCGGCAGAGGTGTTGTCCAGCTCGCGGGACTGCGTGAAGCCGGACCAGCAGTAGGTGAGCAGAGCGCCAGTCGCGAGGGCGAGCGTGTGACGGGGCGTCCAAGCCTGGCGCCGAGCCCAGCGAGCGATGACAGTCGTCGCCGTACCGAAGAGGACGAACCACCAAGCGACCGAGATCCACTCGGAGCCGAGGCCGTCGGGGAACAGGACGGCCTCCAACCAGTACGTGCTGGTCACGGCGAACCCGGTCAGGCCAACCAAGAGCGGCCGCGGCACAGCCCCGTCGGCGGGCCGCGTCGTGCGGCGGCCCAGGACGAAGGCGAGTGCGATCAGCCCGAGGATCACGATCGCCGATCCGATGAACTCGGCCGGCGACGCGACGAAGTGGAAGCCGATGCCTTGCATGACGCCGAGCAGTGCCGAGCCGACGACGAAGACCGTCGCGACCGTCACCAGTCCGCGGCGACGCAACCACGGTCCCGCCGGAGCACAGGCCTCGATCAGGGCGATCGGTACGCAGATGCTCCAGATCGTGTGCAGCGTGATCGTCCCCTGGATCAGCGTGGCGCTCAGCCCGAGGCCCGGAATCTCGCCGAACCCGGCGAAGCTGTCCAGC
>DASSDE010000833.1:0-8972 GCA_035697365.1 Kribbella sp.
TTCCACGACTCCATCCGGGAGAACCTGCTGCTCGCGCGGCCGGAGGCAACTGACGAGGAGCTGTGGGATGCGCTGGAGCGGGCCCGGCTGCTCGATTTGATCCGCTCGTTGCCCGATCAGCTCGAGACGGTCGTCGGTGAGCGCGGATACCGGCTGTCCGGTGGCGAGCGGCAGCGGTTGACGATCGCCCGGTTGCTGCTCGCACAGCCGCGGGTGGTGATTCTCGACGAGGCGACCGCCGCCCTCGACTCGACGAACGAGGCAGCGGTCCAGGCGGCGCTCACCGAGGCCCTCGCCGGCCGTACGGCGGTGGTGATCGCGCACCGGTTGTCGACGATCCGAGCCGCCGACCAGATCCTCGTGATCGAGGACGGCCGCATCGTGGAGCGCGGCCGGCACGCGGAGCTCCTGGCCGCCGCCGGACGGTACGAAGAGTTGTACAGGACGCAGTTCGAGCAGCCAGGCGCAGACGAAGCCGTTCCGGTCTGAGATTCACTGTCGAAACCGTCGACACTGTCGATACGGAGGTTGAAGGGTTGCTGGACACGGGGCGCGAGCTGGCTGGATGCGCAGTACTTTTCCGGCCGGCCGATCCACCACGCTCAGGCCGGGTCGCCTTCTGGGACCCGTCCGGCGACCCTCTCCCCCTTGGCCTGGGTGACCAGACCGACCTTGCCCTCGTCCCGGACGAAGGGTTCGACGGAGTGCGGTTGTCGGGTGTGCGGGCGATCGAGCTTCCGGTGGCGGAGGCGGTGCCGATTCTGGGGCGGCTGCGGCGGGCGCCCGGTGCGCATCCGTCGGCGGCGTTCTGGGGTGCGGCCTCGCTCGTCGCGCTGCAGCTGGTTGCCCGCGGCAAGCTTCTGCCCGGCGTCTCCCCCGCTGGGCACGACGCCTGGCGGGTCGGCCCGCTCGACACCGACGACATCAACCGGCTGCTGCAGCTCGCCGAATCCATGCCCACCTCCGCCCGGGCGCTGCCGCTCAGCGCACCAGGCAGTGCTTCCGGCGTTCGGTTGCCGGTGGCTGAGGAGCTGGTGCGGGAGTTCCTCGATGCGGTGGCCGACGGGATGCCCCGGTCGCCCGCGGCCGCGAAGGCGCATCGGACCGATCTCTTCACCGCGACCGCACCGCAGCGCGCCGACCGCCTCCGGACCTGGGCCGACGAGGTCTCGGCCGGGCTCGACTCCGGTGTCCGGATCTCACTGCGGATCGAGCTCGGTGACGGCCAGGCGTTCGGCGCCGTCGTTCAGCTGCACAGCCTGAAGGACCCGACTCTGGTCAGCGACGCGTACGACGTGTGGGCAGCTGATGTCGCCGGCTTCGGCCCGCGGGCGCGCATCGACGCCACGCTCGCGATCCGCCGGGCCGCACGGGTCTGGCAGCCCCTCGGCCGGTTGCTCGACTCCGCCGTACCGGATCGGATGGACCTCGCCGACGAGGACGTCGCCGACCTGCTCGCCGGATCGGCCCAGCGACTCGCGGCCGCCGGCATCGACCTGCACTGGCCGCGCAGCCTCGGCCGGTCGCTGACCGCGCGCGCCGCGATCACTTCCGCCGACGGGCCGCCCAGCAGCCTGCCCGGATTCTTCCAGGGCGACCGGACGCTCGACTTCAGCTGGCAGGTCGCGCTCGGCGACGACCCGCTGACCGAGTCCGAGCTCGACCAGCTCGCCGAAGCGACCCGCCCTGTCGTGCGGCTCCGCGACCAGTGGATGCTGATCGACCCCGAGCTCGCCCGCAAGGCGCGCGAGCGGATCCTCAAGCCCGTCACCCCGATCGACGCGCTCGGCGCCGCCCTCACCGGCACCACCGAGATCGACGGCCGGCAGATCACGGTCACGTCCACGCAGTGGCTCGAAGAGCTCCGAGCCCGGATCGCCGACCCCGACCGCGCCGACGACCCGATCGAGTCCCCGCCCGGCCTCGAGGCGACGCTCCGCGACTACCAACTCCGCGGCCTGCGCTGGCTCGCCCGGATGACTTCCCTGGGTCTCGGCGGTTGTCTCGCCGACGACATGGGCCTCGGCAAGACCATCACCCTCATCTCTTTGTACCTGCACCGCCGGCAGTCCGCCGACACGGCCGGGCCGACCCTTGTCGTCTGCCCGGCGTCCGTGCTCGGCAACTGGGAACGCGAGATCCAGCGCTTCGCCCCCGGCACTCCGGTCCGGCGCTTCCACGGCACCTCCCGCTCCCTCGACGAAGCGCAGGACGGCTTCGTGCTCACGACGTACGGGACACTGCGGCGCGACGCCGCACGGCTCGCCGGGCATCCCTGGGCGCTCGTGGTCGCCGACGAAGCGCAACACGTGAAGAACCCCTCCTCCGGTACGGCGAAGGCGCTCCGGACCGTTCCGGCCAAGGCGCGTGTCGCGCTGACCGGCACCCCGGTGGAGAACAACCTCTCCGAGCTGTGGGCGATCCTCGACTGGACGACGCCGGGGCTGCTCGGCCGGCTGGGGACGTTCCGGAGTCAGTGGGCGACGCCGATCGAGGCGGACAAGGACGAGGAGGTCGCCGCCCGGCTGGCGAAGCTGGTCCGGCCCTTCCTGCTCCGGCGGAAGAAGTCCGACCCGGGCATCGCGCCGGAGCTCCCGCCGAAGACCGAGACCGACCAACCGGTCTCGCTCACCCGCGAGCAGGTCGTGTTGTACGAGGCAACGGTCCGCGAGCTGATGGAAGCGGTCCGGACCAGTGACCGGATGGCCCGGCGCGGCCTGATCGTCAAGCTGCTCACCGGCCTCAAGCAGATCTGCAACCACCCCGCGCAGTACCTCAAGGAGCCCGACGATGCGCGGCTGACCGGCCGCTCGGGCAAGCTCGAACTGCTCGACGAGTTGCTCGAGACGATCGTCGCCGAGGACGGCGCGGTGCTCGTCTTCACGCAATACGTCGCCATGGCACGCCTGCTCGAGCGGCACCTGACCGCCCGTGGGATCGGAGCGCAGTTGCTGCACGGCGGCACACCGATCCCGCAGCGCGAGCAGATGGTCGACCGCTTCCAGGCCGGTGAGGTGCCGGTGTTCCTGCTGTCGCTGAAGGCGGCCGGCACCGGGTTGAACCTGACAAGGGCCGAGCACGTCGTGCACTACGACCGCTGGTGGAACCCGGCGGTCGAGGACCAGGCGACCGATCGCGCGTACCGCATCGGCCAGACGCGGCCGGTGCAGGTCCACCGCTTGATTGCCGAGGGCACCATCGAGGACCGGATCGCCGCGATGCTCGCCACCAAACGCGAGCTGGCCGACGCTGTTCTCACTGGCGGCGAGGCGGCGCTCACCGAGCTCTCCGACACCGAGCTGGCCGATCTCGTCGAGCTGCGCGGGGGTGCGCGATGACTGCCGCCCGAGGATTCCCGGCGTTCCCGGCCCAGCAGCGCAGCACGCGCGGGAGATCGTGGTGGGCGCGCGCGTGGGTGCAGGCCATGGAGGACACCTCGCTCGACTCCGACCAGCTCCGCCGAGGCCGCCGCTACGCGAACTCCGGCCAGGTGGGGACGATCACGATCAGCCCGGGCCGCATCAACGCCACGGTGTACGCGCCCGAGGACACGTACGAGTCCGTCGTCCAGGTCGATGAACTCGACGAGGACGACTGGCGGCGGTTCCGCGAGCAGGTCGCCGCTCGCGCCGGCCATATCGCTGCGTTGCTGGACGGCGAGATGCCGCACCATCTCGTCGAGGCCGCGGCGGATGCCGGTGTCACGCTGCTGCCAGGTATCGGTGACCTCGATCCGAGCTGCACGTGCGACGCGTGGGAGCTGCCCTGCCAGCACGCGGCCGCGCTGTGCTACCAGGTCGCCTGGCTCCTCGACGCCGACCCGTTCGTGCTGCTCCTGCTCCGCGGCCGAACCCGCGAGGACCTGCTCGACGAGCTACAGGCCGCAGCGAGCAGACCAGCCGGAGCCGATGACGAGACGGCGGCGGACAGCAAGGAGGCGAGCACCGAGTCCGAGGCTGGTGTCGCGGTCGCCGACGTGCTGAGCGGCCCCGCAGCCGAGCTTGCCGAGCTGCCTGAGCCGCCTGAGCTGCCGGCGAAGGTGACGATCGAGCAACTCGCGGTCTCTGGCATCGAACCACCCGACAGCCTCGGTCCCGCGACTCTCCAACTGCTCGTGCTCGACGCCGCCCGCCGCGCGCGGTCCCTGCTCAACGCGCTCCTGCACGGCTTCCCCGTACCGCAGCCACTCGACGAGCGGCAAGACCTGATCCGCCTCGCCGCGGACTTCCCCGTCCTCGCGCCCGACGAGGATGTTGCCCTCGGCATCCAAGCGTGGCGGTACGGCGGCGCGCCCGGCCTGGACGTACTGGAACACACCTGGACGCCGGACCCGGCCGACCTCAACCGCGCCCGCACCGAGCTCGAGGCAGCCGGCGACGACCTCCCGATCACCACCTCGGCAAACCACCTGACGCTCGGCGCCGACCTCCAGCTCCGCCTGGACCGCGCCGGCCGCTGGCACCCGTACCGCCGGGTCGGTGACACCTGGACCCCAGCCGGTCCGCCCTCCGGCGATCCGCTGGTAATGGAGTGGTGAACGCCGCGCCCCGTGGTTAGGGTGAGGGCGACTTCGGAGCACAGAGGAGGTGGAGTTGATGACCGCGCGATCCGGCGCTGCCGCACGTCCGGCAGCGAAGACGGCTTGTCAACTCCCGCACTGAATCCTCCGAAAGGGACCTCTGTTGTCCATCACCTGGAACACCCGTGTCGAGACGGCTTCCGACCTCGAGACCATCCATGACATCACCCGCGCAGCGTTCGGCCGCGAGTTCGAGGTCGGGTTCCTCGACGCGCACCGCGCCGACCCGGTCGCCTGGATCCCCGGCCTGATGTTCGTTGCCACCACCCCCAACGACCGACCGGTCGCCTATGCGTTGCTCACCCGCTGTCACGTCGACGACGTACCGGTCCTGTCACTCGGGCCCGTCGCGGTGCTGCCGGCCTACCAGCGGCAAGGAGCCGGTGGTGCGGCTGTCCGGGCTGCACTGGCGACGGCGCGTGATCGGTCTGAGCCTGTGGCCGTCGTCCTCGGACACGCGGAGTACTACCCGCGCTTCGGCTTCCGTCAGGCCACCGAGTTCGGCATCCATCACGCACAGTACGACGGCCCGAACATGATGGCCGTAGCTCTCGGCAACGACGCGGTACCGACCGGGACGCTCACGTACCCGGTCACCGTCTGACCCGTCGCAGGGCAGCCGCAGGGCAGGCAGGGATCGCCCCACACGAAGCACGTGGGGCGGTCGTAAAAGGTTCAGTCAAACTCGCCGAATCCCTTGCGCAACCACCTTGTATACATGAAACAGTCGACAGTACCCCGCCTACTCAGGAGCAAGCGATGACTCGTCGACTCGCATTGAACCGGTTCAGCTCGAGTACCTGCCGCCGGAGTGTGATCGGGGCCGGCGCGGTCGTCGCGCTGGCCCTGATCGGCGCCGCGTGCTCACCCGTTGACTCCACCAACGACAATGCATCCGGCGGTGGGCAGTCGACCGCCGGGCAGGACGTCTTCGGCGAGCCCGCCGACGCGGCGCAGGTCAAACAGGGCGGTACGTTGACGGTCGCGCTGTCCGCGGATCCGGACAAGCTCGACCCGACGCTGTCCCGCAGCCTGTACTCGCGGTACGTCTTCCACACGATGTGCGAGAAGCTGTACGATCTCGGGTCGGACGCGAAGGTCGTGCCGCAGCTCGCGACCGCGCTGCCGACCGTTTCGGCAGACGGTCTCAGCCTGACGATCCCGCTCAAGCAGGGTGTCAAGTTCGCCGACGGCGGTACGTTCGACTCCAACGCCGTGAAGATTTCGCTGAACCGGCACCTGACGCTGGCCGGCTCCGCGCGGAAGAGCGAGCTCGGCCCGATCACCTCGATCGAGACGCCGGACCCGAAGACCGTGGTGATCAAGCTGTCGAAACCGTTCGCCCCGCTGACCGCCGCGCTCGCGGACCGGGCCGGTATGGTGCTCAGCCCAGCCGCGGTCAGCAAGCTCGGCGCGAACTTCTCCAACGCCCCGGTCTGCGTCGGGCCGTTCAAGTTCGCCAACCGCGTCCCGCAGAACTCGATCAAGGTCGTCAAGGACCCGCTGTACTACGACGCCGCCAAGGTGCATCTGGACGCGATCGAGTACCGCATCATCACCGACGCCAGCATCCGGTCCGCGAACCTCAAGTCCGGTGACGCGCAGGTCGCGGACTCGCTCTCGACGCAGGACGCGCCGGCCCTGCTGAAGGACGACACCGTGAGCGTCCTGCAGTCGCAGTCGCTCGGGTACCAGGGCCTGACGGTCAACATCGGGAACGCCAACGGCATCGGCAATCCGCTGAAGCAGCTCGACTCGCCGATCGCGAAGGATCCGCGGGTCCGCCAGGCGCTCGCCCTGTCGATCGATCGGGAGGCGCTGGTGAAGTCGATCTTCAACGGCCTCAACACGGTCGCGTGCTCACCGGTCTCGCCGAAGAGCGAGTTCACGTCCGACGCCGCGCAGGTCTGTCCGGCGCACGATCCGGCGAAGGCCAAGCAGTTGCTCGCTGACGCCGGCGTGAGCACGCCGTACAAGGTCGAGATGATCACGTCGAACAACCCGGACAGTCTGCGCCTGGCGCAGGCGTTGCAGGGCATGGTGAAGGACGGCGGGTTCGAGCTCGTGATCAAGCCGGTCGAGTACGCCGCGCTGCTCGACCAGCAGGACCGCGGTGACTTCGAGCTCCTGCAGCTCGGATGGTCCGGCCGCGTCGACCCGGACGCGAACATCTTCAACTTCGTTGGTACGAGCGGCAGCCAGAACGTCTCCGGCTACAGCAACCCGGACGTCGACAAGCTGCTCACCGACGCACGCCAGTCCACCGACCAGGCCGAGCGCGTCAAGCTGTACGGCGAGGTCACGACCAAACTGCAGCAGGACGACCCGATCATCTACATGTACCGCCAGCGCAACCTGACCGGCGTCTCCAAGAAGCTCCTCGGCATCCAGGTCTACCCCGACGGGGTGATCCGCACCGCGTTCGCAGGGTTCGCGAAGTGAGGCGCTACCTCCTCAGCCGGTTGTGGCAGTCTGCGGTGACGCTCGTGCTGGCGACGATCGTGGTGTTCGTCGGGGTGCGGGCGTTGCCGGGGGATCCGGCGTTGGCGCTGGCCGGGGAGGATCGTGATCCCGAGTCGCTGCGGGCGATCCGGCAGCAGTACGGGCTCGATCAGTCGTGGCTGGTGCAGTTCTGGCAGTTCGTGAGTCATGCGGCGCGTGGTGATCTCGGGCAGTCGATCCGGACCGGTGCGTCGGTACGGTCGATGATCCTGAGCGCGCTGCCGGTGACGATCGAGCTGTCGGTACTGGCGATCCTGATCGCCGGCGTGATCGGTGTCGGGGCCGGGGTCGTCGCCGCCGTACGGCGTGGGCGCCCGGCCGAGTGGGCCGCGAACGCGCTCGCACTGCTCGGCCTGTCGGTCCCGCACTTCTGGCTCGGGCTGATGGCGATCCTGTACCTGTCGGTTGCCCTCGGCCTCTTCCCCGCCTCCGGCTTCGTCCCATTCTTCACCAACCCGGTGGCCAACCTGCACCACCTGATCCTCCCGTCGGTGATCCTCGGCACCGGTCTGGCCGCTGTCATCATGCGGCAGACCAGGTCGTCGATGCTCGACGCATTGTCGGCCGACTACATCCGTACGGCAGAGGCGAAAGGCCTCCCGCCGAAGGCCGTCGTCGGGAAGCATGCCCTGCGCAACAGTCTGATCGTCGTGGTGACGGTGGTCGGCCTCCAGCTCGGCGCGCTGATCTCCGGTGCCGTGGTCACCGAACGCATTTTCGCGCTGCCCGGCTTCGGCAAGCTCACCGTCGACGCCGTCTTCCAGCGCGACTATCCCGTGATCCAGGCCGTCGTCCTGGTCACCGCGACGGCGTACATCGTGATCAACCTGCTCGTCGACCTGCTGTACTCCGTCATCGACCCGCGGATCCGCGTGCGAGGTGAAGCCTGATGGCCGTGGCCGAAGCGATCACACCGGTAGCGTTGCGCAGCAACCGACGCAGAGTGGTACGCCGGATCCTGCACAACCCACTGGCGCTGACCGGGCTTGCAGTGCTCGTACTTGCGGTGATCCTGGCAGTGTTCGCGAACTGGCTCGCACCGCACGATCCGACCGAGAACCATCTGAACAACGCATTCTCGCCACCGGGAACGGCCGGCTACCTGCTCGGCACCGACGACCTCGGCCGCGACGTGCTGTCCCGGATCATGTTCGGTCTGCGCGCCTCGCTGCACGTCGGCGTCCTCGCCGTCGCGTTCTCGCTGGTGGTGGGCGTCCCGCTCGGGCTGATCGCCGGGTACTTCCGGACCGTCGACGCGCTGATCTCACGACTGACCGATCTGGTGCTGGCGTTCCCGTTCCTGATCCTCGCGGTCGGGCTGGCGGCGATCCGCGGTGCGAGCCTCGGCAACGCCGCGATCGCGATCGGCATCGCGCAGATCCCCGGGATGATCCGGATCGTCCGGTCCGAGACGCTCCGGCTGAAGTCGCTCGACTTCGTCGCGGCCGCGATCGTCGAGGGCGCCGGCGACGCCTGGGTGCTCGGCCGGCACATCCTGCCGAACGCGGGGTCCGCGATCATCGTCCAGGCGACCGTCGGCATCCCGGCCGCGATCCTCGGCGAGGCGGTGCTGTCGTTCCTCGGACTCGGCATCCAGCCGCCCGCCCCGAGCCTCGGCACCATGCTCGCCGACGCGCAGCAGTTCGCGTCCCGGGCGCCGTGGGCCGCGGTGATGCCCGGGGTCGCGATCATGCTGCTGACGCTCGCATTCAACATCGTCGGCGACAGTCTCCGCGACGCCCTCGACCCGAAGGCGAGCCGCCGATGACCACGCAACGGCCGATCCTGACGCTCAAGGACCTGTCGATCACCTTCCGCACCGAGGACGGGCCGCTGTCCGCGGTCGACCGGGTCAGCCTCGAGGTCGGCGACGGCGAGGTGCTAGCGGTCG
>DASSDE010000834.1:0-38115 GCA_035697365.1 Kribbella sp.
GTCAGCCCGCCGAACACCACTTGCTCACCGAAACCGGTCGGTGTGACTGCGGCGCGTGCCGGCGCCACGACCGCGAACGGCAGCAGCAGGACGAAGCACAGCGTGGTCAGCGCACGGCGCAGCCACTGGGCAGAATTCCTCACGAAGCCCCCCAGGCCTGATCCCCGGCGCCCGTCCCCACGGCCCCCTGCGAGCACTCGGATCGCCCGTCAGAATGGACTGTTCGGACGATGCAGTGCAAGACCCCGTAGGTATTCGTTTCAAACACGCGACCAGAGTTCGACGCGGTGTCAGATCACCTTCGCTCTGTGTGCATCGGACGTCGTGCCATGCTGCAGAAGAACGTGTAGAAGCGCGTCCGGAACCGTGGGTCCAGCATCAGCTCGAAGTATCGATCCAGCTCGGCGCGCGTGAGTCCGGACCTGGCCAGGAGGGCCGTCTCGAGTTGCTGGACGTAGTTCAGGTTCAGCAGGCAGCCGGTGCCGCCGCCGGTCGCGGTGGACGAGTACTGGATGGTCTGCGGGTCCACCAGCCCGGCTTCGACCATCGCGTCCTCGAGCTCGTGGGCCCAGTGGTAGGAGATCCCGTACTCGCGTTCGCAGTGCGCGTGTGCCAACTCCTGGACGCGCTGGAACAACAGCTCGTCGTCCGCGCTCGGTGCCGCGAGCGCCCGCTGCGGTACGCCGGTGTACTCACCGACGACCAGCGCTCCGCCAGGGGCGAGGGCACCGGCCAAGCGCTTCAGGATCTCGCGGCGCCGGCTGAGATGCATGAGCACCAGCCGGATGTGGATGATGTCGAACGGCCCGTCGACCGGTGGTCCCTCGTTGATGTCGTGGCGATACACCTCCACGCACGGATGACCCTGCAGGTCAGCGAGCCAATCGGTGTCCAGGTCGACAGCCACGACGGTGCCGTCCGGGCCGACCTGATCGGCGAGCCAGCGGGTGATCGACCCGCCGCCGGCGCCGACGTCCAGGTAGCGCAGGCCCGGCCGCACTCCGGCCCGCGACAGGCACTCTCGTGAGTAGGGATCCAGCAACTCCTGCAGGTGATCGAGCTGCCGCCGTCCGAGGTCGGTGGCGGTGTTCAGCGCGTACTCCCGGTCCATCTCGTGTCCTCCCCTTGGATTCCACGCCATGCTCCCGGGAGCGCCTTTCACAGATCTTTCGCGAGCCTGCGCTCCAGCGCGGTCACGTCGGTTCCGAGCCGCTGGAAGATCCCGAGTGCCTGCCGCCAGTACGTCGTCCCGTTCTGCTCGACGTCGCCGATCCCTACCAGGGCAACGGCTTCGTCGTACGGCGCACCACTGGTCACCGCGATGTCCAGGGCCAGGCGATGGTGCTTCAGCGCCTGCTCGGCGTTCCCGTCCACGCGGTACAGGTCGCCGGCGGTGTTGTGGACGATCATCCCGACCAGCCGCTCGTTGGTACGGGTGGCGACCGCGAGACTGTGTTCGATACAGGCGAACGCCTCGTCCCGGAGCCCGAGCTGCCAGTAGACGTGGGCCAGCGGCGCCACGAACGCCTGGATGAGCCGGTTCCCGGTCTCGAACGCGATCGACCGGGACCGCTCGAGATGAACCTTCGCGCGGTCGTAGTCGCCGGCGCGTTCGTAAAGCGTACCGATGACCATCTCGGCGTCGACCCGATCCCGCGGCCGGTCCGGGTCCGCGGCCTCGAGCGCGGCGTGCAGGTACTCGAGGGCGGTCGGGTAGTCACCGAGCAGGCGGCTGAGCCAGCCTAGGTACGTGAGCGCACCGAGCCGACCGAGATAGCTGCCGCCCGGTACGTCGAGCGCCTGCTCCAGGCGTGGACGGCCGGCGGCGTACTGCCCCAGCCAGATCTCCACAGTGCCGAGGTTGACGAGCTGCATCTGCCGGGACGCGGTGGAATCCACTTGTTCGTAGCAGGTCAGCGCCTGCCGCATCCGATCCTTTGCCTTGTGCAACTGTCCGAAGCGCCGGTGCACCGACCCGATGTTGCGGTACGCGTCCCCCTCGGCCTGCAGATCGCCGAGCTCCCGCGCTGCCGTCAAGCTGTTCCGGAACACCGCGAACGCGTCGTCGAGGTACCCGCCGAGACTGAGATAGCGCCGCAGCGTCGGCGCCAGCGCGACCGCGACCGTCGGCGACGCGTGCTCGGCGACCGTGACCAGGTTCGTCCGCTCGCGATCCAGCCAACCGGTGTCACCGGACTCCACGGCCACTTTCGCGGCTTGGAGATAATGCTCGAACAGCCTCGTGCGGGCGTCGGCGCGGTCCTGCGATGCGACCAGTTCCGCGGCGTAGGCCCGCAGCAGATCGTGCGCCCGATACCGCCCGGGGCCGATCTCGTCGATCAGGTGCGCACGCCGAAGTATCGTGAGGGAGGGACGGGCGTCGGCGCCGAGCATCGCGCTCATCGCGTCGACGTCCGCATGCGGCCCCGGATGCACTCCGAGCAGCCGGAAGAGCCGTGCCGCCTCGGGCGGAAGCTGGTGGTACGACCAGGAGAACACGGCCCGTACGTCGGTCTGCGGGTCGCCACCCGCGTCCAGGATGTCCAGGGCCTGCTGCGCGTCGGCGAGCTCGACGGCGAGATCTGCGAGGCTGCCGGACAGCCGTGCGTTGACCAGCTCCGCGACGATGCGCAGCGCCAAAGGCAGGCGGGCGCAGCGCGCTACCAGGGTCTGTGTGGCGGCGCCGTCGTCATCCACGCGGTGGCCCACCAGACCGCGCAACAGGTCCGTTGACGCGGAATCGCTGAGCGGATCCAGCTGGACCCGGTGCGCTCCTTCGCGGGCGACCAGTCCGGCCAGCGAGTCCCGGCTGGTCACCAGGACAACGCTGGACGCGTCGCCGGGCAGTAGCGGACGTACTTGCTCGGTCCTCCGCGCGTTGTCCAGCAGCACCAGGATCCGGCGTCCGGCGATCAGCGAGCGGAACCGTGCCGCCCGCTCGGCACAGTCTGCCGGAAGGTCCGTTCCGTCCACGCCGAGCTCCCGCAGGAAGCCGGCCAGTACGTCGTCCGGCGTCATCGGCGGTTCGGGTCCGTAGCCGCACAGATCGACGTACAGCTGTCCGTCGGGGAAGCGGTCCCGGACCCGGTGCGCCCAGCGAACGGCGAGTGCGGTCTTGCCGACTCCGCCGGTGCCAGTGATCGCACAGGGCATGGGCGTTCGGAGCAGTTCGTCCAGACGGGCCAGTTCGGTGTCCCGCCCGGTGAACCCAACGATGTCGTGCGGCAGCTGGGCAGGCGGCGTGGGCATCCCGCTGAGGATGTCCGCGTGGATGTCGCGGAGCTCCGGTCCCGGTTCCTGACCGAGTTCGGTGACCAGTGCCTGCCGCGTCTGCCGGTACACCTCCAAGGCACGGTCCTGCTGGCCGCAGCGATAGAGCGCCAGCATCAGCAGGCCTTGGAGCCGCTCCCGCAGTGGGGCGGCCTGAGCTTGTCCGGCCAGTTCGCCGACGACGTGCAGGTGTCGCTCGGCTGCGAGTTCGGCCGCGTACAGCTCCTCGAGAGCACCGAACTTCAGATCGGTGAGACGAACGGCCTCGGCGGCCAGCGCCGGGGAGTCCGCATCGCTGAACGGTACGTCGCGCCACAGTTCGATCGCCTGCCGCAGCAGGACGACGGCGCGCTCCGGGTCGTTGCCGACGGCATCCGTTCCGTCCTTGATCAGCGCTTCGAAGCGTTCGGCGTCGAGTTCGCCGGGCGCGACCTGCAGCCGGTACCCGCCCGGTACGGACACGAGCCGCTCGGGATCCGCGAGTGCCCGGCGCAGCCGGTGGACGTGCAGGTAGAGCTTCGCGGTCGCCGGCTCGCCCCACAACGCTTCGGCCAGCACATCAGCGGGTACGGAGCGGTTGGCGCGGGTGAGCAGGACGGCCAGCAGTACGCGCTGCAAACGCCCCGGCAGCGGTACGTCGTCGTCGCCCCGAGCCCGTACCGGCCCGAGAATCCCGAACTCCATCTTGGGCACCACCCAATCGCAGCGTAGCGTGAGCGGGTGTCAGACCTGGGGGTTCGCGAGTTGCCGACCGGGCCGGGGGTGTACCGGTTCCGGGACGCGGCCGGGAAGGTGCTGTACATCGGGCGGGCGCGCAACCTGCGGCGGAGGGTGCGCTCGTACTGGCTGAACCTCGGCGACCGGCCGCATCTGGCCCGGATGGTCCAGCGGATCGCCCGGGTGGAAGGCGTCTGGTGCGACTCCGAACACGAGGCCGCCTGGCTCGAGCGGAACCTGCTCGAACACTCCAAGCCGCGCTGGAACCGGACCGAGGGCGGCGCCGAGGTGGTCGGCTACATCCGGCTCGGTGACGGATCCCGGCCGGGTCTGCGGTTCGAGCACACGGTGCAGGGGAGCGCGCCGCACTTCGGGCCGTACCTCGGCGGGCTACGGATCCGGCAGGCGATCTCCGGGCTGCATCGCGTGCTGCCGTTGCAGTACACGGTGGAAGGGGACGGTTCGGCCGAGGAGTTCGGGCGGATCTTCGGCATCGGGCCGGGGGATCGCGCCGCGTTGACGCGGACGGTGATCGCCGTACTGGAACGGGATCCGGCCGCGGTCGAGGCGTTGCGGTCCGCGCTGGTCCAGCGACGGGATCGGGCGTCGGGAGAGCTGCGGTACGAGTTCGCGGCGAAGGTGCAGGGCGAGATCGAGGCGCTGGACTGGATCGTCGCGGAGCAGAAGGTCGCCTGGCTGGAGCCGCGGGACGCCGACGTGTACGGGTGGGCGGACGGGGTGCTGGTGCGGTTCGAGCTGCGCGCGGGGCGGATGTGTACGTGGACGCAGCGCGCGGCGGGGGAGGCGACGGCGCGGGCGCGGGTGGCGGCGACGCCGGAGCTGTGGCGGACGTTCGCGGCGCGAAACGCGGAGCTCGCGGCGCGGCTGATGACTTCCTGAGTACCTAGCATTGCTCGTATGAGCCAGCCCCCGGTACCGCCGAACCAGCCCCCTGGCCCGCCGTACCAGCGTGGCCCGGGTCAACCGCCGTACCAGCCGGGGGCGCCGTTCGGGGCGGGGCCGTCCGGTCCGCCGTTTGCGCCGGGGCCGCCGAAGCAGTCGCGGGGCCCGCTGTTGCTCGTCGGCGGTCTCGTTCTCCTGCTGGTCCTCGTCGTCGGCACCGCCGTGGTCCTGATCGCCAACCGCGGCGACGGCAAACCCTCCGCCACCGAGTCCACGGCGTCCCACACCAAACCCTCCGACCCGAAAGCGGTCGAATTCCGCCGCGTACTCGACTCGAAGGCAGGCACCTGCCCGAGCCCGGCCGCAGCTGGTACGGCGTGCGACGACGACGGCACGATCTACACCCTCGGCAAGGTCGAACTCGACGGTAGCCACGTCTCCGGGGTGAAGGCCGGCAACGACCCCGCGCAAGGCGCATCCTGGTCCATTGCCATCAGCCTCGACCACGAAGGCGCCAAGCTGTTCGGCGAACTGACCGCAAGCCTGGCCAAGCAAAGCCCACCGGCCAACCAGCTGGCCATCGTCGTCCACGGCCGTGTCATCGCTGCACCGACGGTCCAGTCCGCGATCCCCGGCGGCCAGATCCAGATCTCCGGCAACTTCACCCGCGACGACGCCGAGGCGCTCGTCAAACAGATGACCGGCTGACTTCAGCGGTTGGCTACCTCGAAGGCGACGACGGCGGCGGCCACGGCGACGTTCAGGGACTCGACGCCGGCGTGCAGCGGGATCTGCAGGTCGGAGTCGGTGGCGACGGTGACGCCGTTCGTCTCGCCGCCGAGCACATAGACAGCCCGCGGCGCGAGCTCGGTCCCGAACAGCGAGTCCCGCGAGCGGGCGGACAGCCCGTACACGTGGTAGCCGGCCTCTCGCAGCAGATCGACCGCGGCCTTCGCGGTCGATGTGTTCACGATCGGGGCCTGGAACGCGATGCCGGCCGACGCCTTGATGACGAGCGGCCCGACGTGCGGTGTACCGGCACGGGGCAGGATCACCCCGTCGAACCCGGCGCCGGTCGCGGTCCGCAGGATCATCCCGACGTTCCCCGGATTGGTCACGCCATCGAGCAGGAAAACGTTGGTCGGCCGTTTTCCGCGGTTCCGCACGAACTCCTCCAGCGGTGTCATCCGCGGCGCGTTCACGTCCGCGACGACACCCTGGTCGTGCTTGCCGTTCCCGGCCAGCCACTTCACCCGGCTGGCCGTCGCCCGCTCGACCGGCGTACCGAACCTCTCCGCGGCGCGGAGGATCTCCTGCATCGACTGGCCGGTCGCGTTGTCCGCGAGCACGACCTTCGCCACCGACAGCTTCGGATCGTGCAGCGCCTCCAGCACCGGCTTGCGGCCGTACACGGTGATCCACTTGTCCCGCGGCGATTTCCTCGATTCCACCCGCTTACGGTACGCCGAACCACACCCCGCGACAGACGGCGGCTCATCTCAGGCGGTCAGCGGGTTGGTGTCCTTGCCGTCCAGCCAGAGCAGGTTGCTCGGGTCCGAGTGGGTGCCTTTGGTCCCGACGTGCTTGTCGCTGATCCGCGGCCCGTTCTTGATCACATGCACCAGCGCCATCCCGTGCCCGCGACCCAGCTCGTACTCGTCCTTGAGCCACTCACAGATCACCCCGGCCTTCACCTCCGCGGCGTCGAAACCCTTGGCCTTCGCCTCGTCGACCAGCACCCGCGGGGTCTTTCCGGTCTTCTCCTCGATCTTGTCCAAGTACGCCTGGAACGACATCGTTTTCCTCCTGTGTGATCGTCGTACGCCCGTACGTCGACCGGTCACGGCGGAAATCGACACCCCCCGATCAGGAAACTTTCCGCAGCGTTCCGAGCACGGTTTCTGCGGAGCGGTCGATGTCGGCCGGGCCGGTGGTCCAGTTGGTGACCGAGATCCGCATTGCGGCGCGGCCCTGCCAGGTGGTGCCGGACATCCAGCAGGTGCCTTCGTTCTGCACAGCGGTGATCACCTGCCGGGTCAGGGCGTCGTCGTCGCCGAAGCGGACCAGCACCTGGTTCAGTACGACGTCGTTGAGTACGTCGGCGCCGCCGTCGCGGAGTGCATCGGCGAAGCGGTTGGCCATCGCATGGCACCGGTCGACGATCTCCGCGATTCCGGCACGGCCGAGGGCGCGGATCGCGGCGTACACCGGGATGCCCCGAGCGCGGCGGGAGAACTCCGGGTTGTAGTCGAGCGAGTCCCGTTCGCCGTTCTCGTCCTGGATCAGATACGCGGCGCGGATCGACATCGCGGCCCGGTGCGCCTCGGGGTGCGCGCAGAACACGAGCCCGGAGTCGTACGGAACGTTGAGCCACTTGTGCGCGTCCGTCGCCCACGAATCGGCCAGTTCGACACCGTCCAGCAGCGTTTTGAGCTCGTCGCTCACCGCCGCCCAGAGCCCGAAGGCGCCGTCCACATGCACCCAGGCGTCATGTTCGTGGGCGATCTGGCAGACCTCCCGGACCGGGTCGAACCCGCCGGTGTTCACATTGCCGACCTGCGCACAGACGATCACGCCACCAGTCCCAGTGGCGAGTGCCTCGGCGAGCGCGTCGGGGCGCATCCGGCCCTGCTCGTCGACCGCGATCGACTCGATGCAACTCGTCCCGAGCCCCAGGAACCGCAGCGCCCGGTCGATCGTGTCGTGCCGCTCCGCCCCGGCCAGCACCCGGATCGGCGGCGCACCGATCAAGCCGTCCCGCTCCACGTCCCATCCGGCGCGCCGCAGTACTTCGTGACGCGCCGCCGCCAGCCCGGTGAAGTTCGCCATCTGCGCGCCCGTGACGAACCCGACCGAGGTGGTCGCAGGCAGTCCGAACAACTCGATGAGCCAGCTCGCCGCGATGTCCTCGACGACGGCGGCTGCAGGCGAGGCGGCGTACAGGCCCGCGTTCTGGTCCCAGGCCGTCGTGAGCCAGTCTGCGGCCAGCGACGCGGGCGTCGCGCCACCGAACACGAAGCCGAAGAACCGGCCGCTCCCGCTCGGCAGAAGTCCGTCGTCCACCCCGTCCGCGAGCTGCGCCACGACCTCACGCGGGTCCGTCGGCCCGGTCGGCAGCGGGCCGCCGAGCGCCGCCTGCAGTTCGGCGGCGGTTGCGCGCGGCCCGACGCGCCGTTCCGGAAGCCCTGCCAGGTACGTCGTCGCGCGCTCGAACGCCTCGGTCAACGGTCCGTCCCAATCCACCATGCCTCCTTTGTACGCCCCGATTGCGGTTCGGTCCGCGTACAGTGCGCGCATGCAGATCCGGAGTCGGTGGTCGGCGATCGTTGGCTACTCCCTCGTCGGCGCGGCCACCCAGTTGGTCTGGCTGAACTTCGCCGGCGTCACGACTGTGGCCGCCGAGCGGTACGGCGTGTCCGAGAGCGCCATCGGCTGGCTGGCGCAGGTGTTTCCGTTGCTGTACGTCGTACTCGCGATCCCGTGTGGTCTCGTACTGGACCGCTGGTTCCGCGGCGGACTGGTCGCGGGTGCAGTACTGACGGCCCTGGGCGCCGTCGTACGGCTGATCGGCGACGACTTCGGCTGGCTGCTCGCTGGCCAGATCGTGGCGTCGATCGCGCAGCCGCTGGTGCTGAACGCGGTCACCGGCATCACCGGACGCTATCTACACGTGAAGAATCGCCCGGCCGGCATCGCGATCGGGACCGCCAGCATCTTCGCCGGGATGGTGATCGCGTTCCTGCTCTCCGCGGTCTTCACCACGGCCGCGTCGCTGCCGGCGATGCTGGTCGTCACCGCGGTCTTCTGCGTGGCGGCAGCCGTCGTACTGATCGTTGCCCTCTACACCCTTCAGGCGCCGTTCGCGGCGGTCGCATCGAGCCGGCCGGACCGGAGTGCGTTGGCTGCTGCGTGGGGCGATCCGTTGATCCGGCGGCTGTGCGTGCTCGCGATCTTCCCGTTCGGCGTGTTCGTTGCCATGAGCACCTTCGCACAAGCGCTCCTTGAACCCGCGGGCGTGAGCGGCGGTACCGCCAGCACGATCCTGCTCGTGAACGTGGTCGCCGGTGTCCTCGGCAGCGCGACGATCCCGATCCTCGTCGTACGTCGCCGTGCCGAATCCGCACTGCTCATGATCAGCCTTTCCGCCACCGCTGCAGCCTGCGTACTGCTCGCGCTGGCCCCGGGCGCGTTCACCGGCTTCGTCGCGATCACGCTGATCGGCCTGCTCCTGTTGCCCGCGCTGCCGATCGTGCTCGAGCTCGTGGAACGCCGGACGGGAGAGGCCGAGGGCACCGCGGCCGGCCTGATCTGGATGGCAGGCAACCTCGGCGGCCTGATCGTCGCGGTCGTCGTCGGGCTGCTCGTCGATCACCCGGTGGCCGCGTTCCTCGTGATGGCGGCGATCGCGCTCATCGCCGTACCGGGGGCTCGCTCGCTTCGTCGCCCGATCGCCGCACTGCAATCGCAGTCGCAACCGTAGCGATCAGACCGCCCGCGCCTGCGGCGATGAACGTCGTACGGGCGTCTGTGTGCTGAAGGAGCAGCCCGCCGGCGAGATACGACAAGCCCGCCGCGAGGCCGATCGC
This sequence comes from Kribbella sp., assembly GCA_035697365.1. Lineage (GTDB taxonomy): Bacteria > Actinomycetota > Actinomycetes > Propionibacteriales > Kribbellaceae > Kribbella. The sequence continues at coordinate 9,477 of DASSDE010000834.1, forward strand.
GCCGTACAGATTTCCGAAGACACGACTGCGAAGATGCGCCGGTACGACCCGTTGCAGGTGGGTGTTGACGCCGACGTCGATGCAGGCGATCCCGAGCCCGCGAATCACCTGGAGCGCGAGCGCCGCCCAGATCGCCCACGCCAGACCGGTGACGAGGTTGCCGAGGCTACTCACGGCGAACCCGAGCAGCATCAGTACCGGCATCCGCATCCGGCCTGCGTACCGGGCCAGGATCGCGAACCCGGCGATCAGCCCGATGCCCGCACCGGCGTACAGCGTCGACGCCGCCGAGTCGGATCCGTGCAGCTCGTCCTTCGCGAGGAACACCATCGCGACGTCGTCCACCCCGTTGAAGGCGACGACCGCGAAGAACCCGATCCCGATGACCCTGATCGGGATCGTCCGGAGGATGTAACCCAGACCGTCCCGCGCATCCTTGACCACGCTGTGCCCGGACGGCTTGGACGGTGGGATCTTCGGCAGCCTGCTCAGCAACATCGCCGAGACGAAGAAGGTGGCCGCGTCGATCAGCAGGATCCCGCGGACGTCGGTGATCAAGAACAGCCCCGCGGCGATGATCGGCCCGATCGCCTCCAGCCCGTTCGTCCCCGCCCGAGCGCGGAGTTCGCCGCCTCGAGTTGGTCGTCGCGGACGAGCACCGGCATCGCACTGCGCGAACTCGCCTGGAACACCTGCGCGGTAACGCTGCGTACCGCGACCAAGACCAGCAGAACAGTCAGCGGCGGCATCGTGACCGCCATGACAACGGTGAGCACGCCCTGGACGACATCGCAGCTCACCATGACCTTCTTCAGGTCGAGCCGATCGCCCACCACCCCCGCGAACGCCCCGAACAGCCCAGGCACGAAGTCCCCCGCCAACAGCAACAACGCCACCGCCAACGCGGCCCCCGTCCGCCCCTGCACAAACAGCAGCAGCGCCACCAGCCCCAGCGAGTCCCCCAAGAACGACACCGCCCGAGCCGCCCAAAGCCCCCGAAACGCCCCCGACCCCCGCAGCAGCCCCCACACAATCCACTACTATGTACCCACACACCCGCCGGTGTGGCGCAACTGGCAGCGCACCGCTCTTGTAAAGCGGGGGTTAGGGGTTCGAGTCCCCTCACCGGCTCTCTGTGATCTCTCAGGACACAACAGCGAGTCGCGCGAACTTGTCAGCCGGCCCTGCCGGCCGATCGTCGGGGACGGACGGCACGGTCACCTCCCAACGGTTTTGCCTGATCCTGGTCCTTGCATCAAGTCATCACACGATCTCGCCAAGGCACAACTCATGGCCAGACCATGGACGTGGCCGGCTCCGCTCGGGTACCCGCGTGCCTCGAAGTTCAGCCGTCGGCCGTCTCGGCGACTGGCAACTGGGTCTTCCTCTTGGCAGTGCCTCGCACCTTGACCGCGTCCTGGCTCGCCGGAGCCTTAGGCGCAGCGGGACAAACCACGGCCGGATGCACGGGTCCGCCACCGAGGCGCCGAAACTTCCACTGGTGCTCGTCGTAGTCGTAGTAGGTATCTACGCCGCCGATTGTCATGCTGCCTCCCCGCCGCCGACACCACAAAGCGCCCCGCCGGTACCCGAATTCATCGACTGCCAAACGCACCGATTCAAAACACCCGGCCCGTACTGCTAGTCTTCGGGAGCCGTGCACGTGACTGAGGAGGTGGTACCCGTGAACACATCGACATGGGTGCTCTTCTCGGGAGTCACGGTCGGACGATAGGTCGTCCGGGAGCGCCGTTCATGAGCCCTCCCGAAAGGTACGACCAATGCAGTTCATCTCTGAGCAACACCTGGGCGACGGCGTCCTCGAACGCGAGTTCGCCCTCGATGACGTCCCTGGAACCTTGTGGATGCCGGCGTCCGCGGCACCATCCGCGCCGCTCCCGCTGATCTTGCTGGGTCACCCGGGTGGCCTGGCGCCGATGTACCCGCGGCTGGTCGCGCGGGCCCGGGCCGCCATTGAGCTCGGCTGTGGCGCCGTCACGATCGAACTGCCCAGCAACGGCGTTCGTGCACGTTCTGCGCCCATCGAACAGGCTCGTGCCGCGTTGCAGCAGACGCTTCGGTCTGGCGTGCCACCGACCGAGGACATCATCGACTCGCTCATTCTCCCGTTGGTTGACCAGGCGGTTCCTGAGTGGCAGGCCACCTTGGACGCCTTGTTCGGGCTCCCGGAGTTCGGGGGTCCAGTGGGAGTGTCGGGTGGGGTCATCGCCGTTGGTACGCGGCTTGCGGCGGTCGACCCGCGGATCACGGCCGCTGGGCTCTTTGCCGGCAGCTTCATCCCCCGCGCCATCCTCGATGAGGCCCGGCATGTCACGGTCCCGGTCCACGTGCTGTTGCAGTGGGATGACGAGGGCAACGACCGGCAGCGAGCGTTGGAGCTGTTCGACGCGTTCGGATCGACCGAGAAGACGCTGCAGGCCAACCTTGGCGGCCATCGGGGCGTCCCGGCTTTCGCGGGTGAGGACGCCGCGCGGTTCTTCGCTCGGCATCTGACGGTTCAACCGAAGGCGCCGCAATGAGGCCTGCTGCCGACTCCAGCGGCGCCCTGACGACCTTCGACAAGAAAGAGCCGGCTATGAACGGAATCTCGAACAAAGTTGCCGTTGTCATCGGCGGCTCGCGCGGAATCGGGCGGGCGATGTCCACCCGACTCGCTCGCGAGGGCGCGGCCGTACTCGTCTGCTACGCCCACGACCCGGGCCCGGCCGACCAGACCGTGGCTGAGATCAGCAAGAACGGAGGACATGCAGCGGCGCAGCAGTGCGACCTGGCAGACCTGCAGCAGATCGCGGCCACGTTCGACCGTGCCGAAACGGATCTCGGCACCGTCGACATCCTCATGGTCAACGGCGCGGCAGCGGTGATCGGGCCCGTGACCGAAGTGACCCCGACGGAGTACGACCAGGTGTTCGCCGTGAACAGCCGCGGCGTGTTCTTCGCCATGCAACAGGCGGCCCAACGGCTGAACGACGGTGGCCGGATCATCGTGACCTCCACCGGCGGCACGAAGATGCTCTTTCCCGGCAACTCCGTGTATCTGGGGAGCAAGGGTGCGGCGGAACAGTTCGTCCGCACCTTCGCGCAGGAGCTCGCTCACCGCAGCATCACCGTCAACGCGATCCTGCCCGGCTTCACCGACACCGATCTGCTCCCGGACCGGGACCGTGCCGTCGCCGCTCAAGCATCACCCTTCGGACGCATCGGCCGACCCGAAGAGGTCGCAGACGCCGCGGTACTCCTGGCCAGCGACGATGCGCGCTGGATCACCGGTCAGGCCCTGGGTGCCGCCGGCGGCGTGTTCTGACACGTAGCCGGTTGTGAGCATGCGGCCCTCCTGATCCGCACCTCACGAGGGCCGCGTGCTTGCCCGGCACCACGTGCGACTGCTGGGGCGGACCGAGGCGTCAATCGCGCATCGAAACCCGTTGACCGCCTGAGTTCAGGTTGGTGATCGGTCGCGCAGGCGGCGGACGACGAACAAAATGATCAGGGCGGCGATGGCCGCCAAGATCACCCAGTTCAGAATCTCGCTGTAGGTGCCGATGCTCTTCCAGCGGCGGCCGAGCTGGTGACCGGCGACGACGAAGAGGGTGTTCCACACGCCGCTGCCGATCGCGGTGTAGAGCACGAACTGGGGCAGCGGGATCCGCTCGATCCCAGCGGGAATCGAGATCAGGCTGCGCACCCCCGGAACGCAGCGGCCGATCAGCACCGCGTGGCTGCCGTGGCGTCTGAACCAGTACTCAGCCTTGTCCAGATCTCCGGCCTCGACCAGCGGTATCCGCTCGGCCCAGCCGCGGACCCTGTCATGGCCGAAGCTGGCGCCGAGCCAGTACAACACCAACGCGCCGACAATTGAGCCCGCTGTCGCAGCAGCGATCCCGGCGACCAGGTTCATCTTGCCCTGGCTCGCGGCGTAACCGGCGAGCGGCAAGATCACCTCGCTCGGGATCGGCGGAAACACGTTCTCCAACGCCACCAGCAACCCCACCCCTACGGCCCCGAGCGCATCGATGACATCGACCGCCCACCCCGCGATCCCGGTCAACTCACCACTGTCGCCCTGAGAAGACACCAGTCCGTCCAGCCGCCCGACAGTTGCGACCGCACCAGTCACCATCGGCTCCTCGCAAGACCCCGGCGACCGGCCCTCGGCACCGTAGCTCTCCTGTGCCCGCAACGGCTGGAAACACTCGTCCAGTACCTTCCTCCTACTGCTGCGAGGGGTCGGCCGGGTTGCGTGGTTGCGTGTGACGGCCCGGGGGTGGTGGCCGGTTGGGTGTGGTGCGTTGTGCTTTGAGGGTGTGTACGGCGGCGATTGCTTTGGGGATGACGAGGTAGGCGACGGTGAGGGAGATGGCGGCCGAGCAGAGGCATAGGGTGCAGAAGGCTCCGACGAGAAGGGCTTGGGCTGCGAGGAGTCCGAGCGCGGCGAGGCCGAGGCCGACGGCGACCAGTCCTGCTGCGGCGGTGATCCACGGGTGATCGCGCCACCGGGTTGTGCCTCCGAGGGATTCAAGGATGGCTTCGAGCAGGTAGGCGATGACGCCGAGTGAGGCGTCGGGAACGGGTAGCGCCTGTGAGACCGACGAGGTCAGGACTTTTCGGCTGCCGTCGCCGAAGAACGGGTCCCAGACAGAGTCCAGGACGCCGATCTGGAACAGAGTCAGGACAGTCGCGATGCCAAACCCGATCAGGGACAGTGCGATGACGCAGACACGGCGGCGGGCCGAGGTCATGGTCGCCGCCCTCCTGAGGGGCGGGCTCGGCGGTGGCTCGGTCCTTGGGCGGAGTGCAGGTCGAGGGCGGTGTTGATGATGCTCAGGTGGGTCAGGGCTTGGGGGAAGTTGCCGACGAGCCGGTGTTGTTCGGTGTCGTACTCCTCCGACAGCAGGCCCAGGTCGTTGCTCAGGCCGAGCACCCGTTCGAAGATCGCCCGGCCTTGGGCTTTGCGACCAGTGAGCAGGTAGCTGTCGGCGAGCCACAACGAACAGGGCAGGAAGGATGCTTCGCCGGATGGCAGACCGTCGACTTGTCCGGCCTTCCCGGTGGTGCTGTAACGGCTGACGAAACCGTCGTGAGCCAGCTCGTCAGCGATCGCGTCAACCGTGCCGCGGTAGCGCTTGTCGGTGCCGGGCAGAAACCCGACGGATCCCATCAGCAGTACGGACGCGTCCAGCGAGCGTGAACCGTAGTACTGGGTGAAGGTGTTCCGTCCGGAGTCGTAGCCTTTGTCGCAGACCTCGTCGTGGATCTGTTCGCGGAGCCGCTTCCAGTCATCCGCGGGGCCGGCGAGGCCGAAGTCTTCGACCCCGCGGACGGCTCGGTCGACCGCTGCCCAGGCCATGATCTTGGAGTGGACGAAGTGGTGGCGGTCTCCGCGCATCTCCCAGATGCCGTCGTCCGGGTCGCTCCAATGCCCCTCGAGGAACTCGAGGAGCTCCTGCTGAACCTCCCAAGCCGATTCGTCCGGTGGTATGCCGTGCACGCGAGCCTGGTGCAGGGCGTCCATCAGCTCGCCGTAGACATCGAGCTGGAACTGCTCGGAGGCGGCGTTGCCGACGCGCACGGGCCGGGATTCCGCGTAGCCGGGCAGCCAGTCGAGTTCGTACTCGGTGAGGCGTCGCTCGCCTTCGACGCCGTACATGAGCTGCATCTGCTCGGGACGCCCGGCGAGTGCGCGGAGCAGCCATTCACGCCAGGCTTTCGCTTCGTTCTCGTAGCCGGCGCCGAGCAGCGCGAGGAGGGTGAAGGTGGCGTCACGGATCCAGCAGTACCGATAGTCCCAGTTTCGTACGCCACCTAGTTGTTCTGGCAGTGAGGTGGTGGGGGCGGCGACGATCCCTCCACTGGGGTGGTAGGTCATCGCCTTGAGGGTGATCAGCGAGCGTACGACGGCGTCGCGGTAGCGGCCGTTGTAGCTGCACCGGGAGGCCCAGTCGTGCCACCAGCTCTCCGTACGCCTGATTGCTTTGCTGACATCGACGTGTTTCGGGGGCCGGTCACGCGGTGCTGACCAAGTGAGCCGGAACTCGGCGTGCTCGCCCTCAGCGAGCTCGAACTGTGCCATCAGGTTGCCGTGATCGCGCTGATGCTCGACGTCCGAGTCCAGCGTCAACCTGTCCGGGCCCGCCAGCGCAGTACTCCGGCGTCCGGTATCGCGGATCCAGGGCGCAACGTTGCCGTAGTCGAGGCGGATGACGACCTCGCTGCGCATCGTCACCCGCCCGGACAGGCAATCGACGCGCCGGTACACGTCGGGCTGCTCGCTGGTGACCGGCATGCAGTCGGTGACCCGGACGGATCCGTCGGCCGTGGTGAAGTCGGTCTCGAGCACGAGAGAGTCGCCGCGGTACCGGCGGTCGGTTGCCCGGTGGCCGCCTGCCGGTGCCAACAGCCACCGCCCATGGCGCTCGTCGCCCAGCAGCGCGGCGAAACAGGCACTGGAGTCGAAGCGCGGCACGCAGAGCCAGTCGATCGATCCGTCATAGCCGACCAAAGCCGCGGTGTGGGTGTCGCCGATCAGCCCGTAGTCCTCCAATTGCAAAGGCATCCGGCGACCTCATTTGTTCCGCGAACGCGATGCGACGATGCTTCCGGCGACCGCTGCGGCGCCGGCGCCGAGCAAGCCGAGCAGACCGTGATGCCGGGAAGCCCAAACCTGATAACTGCGGGTGGTCGAGCGGCTGTCGAAGACGCCGTGGACGCCGTAGTCATAACCGTCCTCGCCGTCGGCCGGTTCCCACAAGTTTGCGGCCGCGTGCGGGTCGAACTTGTCGACTTGCTGGGACTCGTAGCCGGTGCGAGCGAGGTACCGATCCAGAATGCCGGGAGCGACCTTGTTGGCGATCAGGGTGGCCGCCGTCGGACCGCCGACCCAGTACTCGCGACGCTTCGGATGATCCGCGGCGTACACGACGGCGCCGGCGGCGACCTCGGGCTGAAAGATCGGCGGTACGGGTTGTGGGTGCTTCGGTAGCCGGGAGAGGACCCAGGAGAACTGTGGTGTGTTCACCGCCGGCATCTGCACCATCGTGACGTGCACGTTCGACTTGTCGTGCAGCAGTTCGCAGCGCAGAGAGTCGTGGAAACCTTGGACGGCGTGTTTGGCGCCGCAGTACGCCGATTGCAGCGGAATCCCGCGGTAGGCCAGCGCCGACCCGACCTGCACGATCGCGCCGTGGTCCCGGGGCTTCATCCGGTCGAGCGCGGCGCGTGTGCCGTACACGTAGCCCAGATAGGTCACCTCGGTGGCCCGCTTGAACTCCTTCGGGTCGATCTGGGTGAAGGGAGCGAAAATGGTGGTGAAGGCAACGTTGGCCCAGACATCGATCGGACCCAGCTCGTCCTCGACGCGTTGCGCGGCGCGGTCCACCTGGTCGTAGTCTGCGAGGTCGAGCGGGATTGCCAGCGGCGTACCGCCCGCGGCTTCGACCTCCTTCGCCGCCCCGGCCAGTCCCTTCTCGCCACGGGCCAGGAGCGCCACCTTGGCACCACGCTGAGCGAACGCGATCGCGCTTGCCCGCCCGATGCCTCCGCTGGCTCCGGTCACAACGACAGTCTGCTGCTTGCCCGTCACACTGTTTCACCTCTACCGATCTGTCGACAATGAATGATTGGCGCGCCCCACCGCCATCCTGCGGTACCCATCGACAGTTCGGGTTAGTCGCGTGGTAGTTGTGAAATGGTAAAAGTACACATACGACAACTGAAAATGTGCTGAGAAGATCAGTGGCGCACCGGTTTGAGCGCCGCGGCTGCCGCGGCGTCGAAGGATGTCAGGCCCTGGATCAGCGCCTCGCGCCGATCGAGAGGCATCGCGTCCAGCACCTCGCTGATCTCGCGCTGCCGACCGCGCCGCAGACTGCCGAGTTGGCGGCGCCCCTTGGCCGAGACCACAAGTTGGACCTGTCGGCGATCGGCTTGCGGCGTACGTCGCAACATCAGGCCGTCATCGACCAGTTTGGTGACCAGACGACTTGCCGACGGCTTGGACAGATCGAGCAGTCCGGCAACGTCGCCGAGGTTGACCGGTCCGTGCTGCTCGACGGCCAGTAGCACTCTCAGTTGCAGCACCGACAACTGCCTCGATGCCGACAGAGCCTTCAAGGTGAGCTCGAACAATGCCAGTGAAGCCTGCTCGACGGCCGCGGCATCACTCGCGGCGGTGCGGGCCCTGCGCGCCTCGATCACCACTCAATGGTAGTTGTCGGAAGACAACAATTAGAAGAAGTGAATCAAAGCTGGCGTGTTGGCCGGTGATCCGGGTACCGCGACGGGCACGGGGAACCGCCCGGCGTAGGACCGGGGCGCCATCTCACAGACAGGGACAGCACACCATGACATCCGCGAGTCAACTGGCCGGCAGCGTCGACGCCCGGCCCTGGTCCGTCGTCGAGCGCTTCTGGCGGCGGTCATGAGCGGCTTCGTCGCCGAAGTTCGTCAGACCGGCAACGGTCTCCTGGTCCGGATCTGCGTCATCGCCGCCATCGGTGGTCTGCTGTTCGGCTATGACACCGGCGTCATCTCCGGCGCGCTGCTCTACATCCGCGACGACCTGCACGCAGGCAAGTTCGAGCAGCAAGTGATCGTCGCGGTCCTGCTGCTCGGTGCGATGGCCGGCGCGGTGCTCTCGGGCTACCTGGCCGACCGGATCAGCCGCAAATGGACCAAGGTGATCTCCGGATCCATTTACATCATCGGTGCGTTCGGCTGTGCGCTGGCGATCAACGCACCGATGCTGATCGGGTTCCGGTTCCTGCTCGGCTTCTCGGTCGGTACGGCGTCGTTCGTCGCCCCGCTGTACATCTCCGAGGTCGCGCCGCCACGGGTCCGCGGAGGACTGGTCTCGTTCAACCAGCTTGCCGTCACCTCCGGCATCCTGATCGCGTACATCATCAACTACCTGTTCAAGGACTTCACCCACCAGTGGCGCTGGATGCTCGGCGTTGCCGCGATCCCGGGTGCCGCCTTGGCGATCGGCATGCTGACCGTGCCGCACACGCCACGGTGGCTGGTGATGGCCGGCCGCGACGACAAGGCCCGCAGCGTCTTGGAGCGGTTGCGTCAAGGTGATGAACATGCCGACACCGACGCCGAGCTGCACGACATCGAACGCGCCAACGACGAGGAACGCAACTCCGGACTGGGTGATCTGATCGGTCAGAAGCTGCGACCGGTGCTCCTGGTCGGACTCGGGCTCGCGATCTTCCAGCAGTTCGTCGGGATCAACACGGTCATCTACTATGCTCCGACGATTTTGTCCGGCATCGGCCTGTCGAACAGCAACGCCCTGGCCCAGACCGTGCTTGTCGGAGCCACGAACGTGGTGTTTACCGTTGTGGCGGTGCTGCTGCTCGATCGGATCGGCCGCCGCAAGCTCCTGCTCACCGGGACCGTCGGCCTGCTGCTCGGGCTGATCGTGCTCGGTGTCTACTTCTCCTCGGGCACGCTGCAGGACCGAGCCGGCTCACTCGCGCTGGTTGGTCTGCTGATCTACATCGCGTCGTTCGCGATCGGTCTCGGCCCCGTCTTTTGGCTGATGATCTCGGAGATCTTCCCCGTTGGGGTACGCAGCAAGGCCATGGCGGTCTGTACGGTCGCGAACTGGGCCGCGAACTTCCTGGTCGCCCAGACCTTCTTGTCACTGACCGGTGTGATCACCCGCCAGGGCGTGTTCTTCCTCTACGCGGGACTGGCGATCATCGCCACCGCATTCTTCGCCACGCGTGTCCCCGAGACACGCCACCGCTCCCTTGAAGACATCCAAGCCGAGCTCACCGGGCAGCACGGCCAGAACCCCTGACCGACCCGCAACTCAGTCGTGCGACCGTCAGTGGGCGTCGCGGTCGTGATCGCGGTCGCGCTGTCGAGGTGGATCGATCGTCGTTCTGCGGTCGTCAGGTAGTCGCCGGGTGTGCGCCGAGCGGTCCAGTCGTTCGAGTAGCGGGATGACAACGCGACGGGTGGTGTCGAGGTGTCGTCGTGCCGCGCTGGTGGTGAAGGGCTGCGGCAGCTCGGCGAGCAGGCGGGCCGCGGACTCGTCGGCGCCCGGAAGGAGTACGACGGTGTCGGTGAGCCGGACGATCAGCTGGGCGCGTTCCGCGGCGGCGAGTGCCCGCCGATCGAGCCCGGCGGCGGCCAGTTCCTCCGCCTCGGGCGCACGGTACGGGTGGACGCGTAGCCGTTCGGTGACTCTGGCAATGGCGTGCAGGAGGTCTGGGGGCAGGCTGGTGCCGGAGGTGAGGATCCGCCCCTGTGACAGCTGCAGTGGAGGTTGCACAAGCGCCGCGACGAGATCAGGCGACGGCAGTTCGAGCAGATGAGCTGCTGCAACGAGCGGCAGCGTGGGGTCGAGTGGATCTTCCCGGGACTTCGCGGCGACCTGGTCTGCGAGGCGGCTTCGCAGTACGGCGGCGTGTTCCGGATCGAGAAGCCAGTCGCCGGCATGTACCGCGGCAGTGGTGTCCGGGTTCACTCCGATGCGACGCAGGAGCGATGCTTGAACGATCTTCCGTCGGTGTAGTTCGTCGGTTGCGTCCGGTCGGCCGTCGACCTCGGCCAGCACAGCTGCCCTGCGGCTTGCTGCACCGCGACGATCGATCGGTGGAGGTACCGGATCTGCGACGACAACACCCCACAGCCGCCGGCTCCCTGGGTCGCGGAGGATCGCACGGTCGCCGACGCGCAGCGGCAGCGGACGACGGAAGAGCAAACGGGCGTGCTGTGCGCCCAGCTCACGGACGTGCACGTGCTCGGCGGTCGCGCCGATGTGCAGCATCAGGTCCGCACGAGTTGGACCGGGCCCGGACGACCCAAGTGCCACGTCGGCGGAGGTGGTCCAATGCCAGGCCTCCGGCGTCACCAGAACGCTGTGATTCTCGACCGCCTCCGGGGCCTTGCTGCCGAGGTTGAGGGCTACCCGTGCGACGCCGCTCACCCGTTGCCGGGATTTGCCGAGCGCCTCGACTCCCCGGACCCTGACCAAGTCGGCCCCCACGGCCAGTTCGTCGCCGCACGAGATCGTTCCGGCCGGAAGGGTGCCGGTCACCACGGTTCCGGCACCGCGCACGGTGAATCGCCGGTCGACCCACAGCCGGACATCCGCGCTCGGGTTCGCAGGCGGCTGCGCGGCAGCCAGTCTGGCCAGGGCGTCGCGCAGCGCGGGCAGCCCGTCCCCGGTCCGGCCGCTGACCGCGACGACCGGAGCTCCGCGCAGCGTCGTACGGGCGAGCTCCGCGACGGCACGTTGTGCGGCGGGGGCGGGATCGGCGAGGTCGGAGCGGGTGACAGCGACGACCCCGTGCTGGACTCCGAAGGCGTCCAGCGCGGCCAGGTGTTCGGCCGCTTGTGGCATCCAGCCGTCATCGGCGGCGACCACGAACAGGACTGCAGGTACCGGGCCGACGCCCGAGAGCATGGTGGCGAGGAAGCGTTCGTGCCCGGGCACGTCGACGAAGGCGACCTCACCGACGCCGGCCAGTTCGGTCCAGCAGTAACCGAGGCTGATTGTGAGGCCGCGTTGTCGTTCTTCTGCGAGCCGGTCCGGATCCGACCCGGTCAGGGCGCGGACCAGCGTCGACTTGCCGTGGTCGACATGCCCGGCGGTGGCGATCACGTGCACGGCTCAGCCGTCCTTCACGGCACGCCGAACGGCTTCGACGAGTACGTCATCTTGATCCGGAGGTACTGCGATGAGATCCAGGAGAAGCCGCCCGTGGACGACATGGCCGACGACCGCCGGGTCGAGCGCACGGAGGGGCTCGGTCAGCTTCGGTGGGAGAGCGACGGCTGCGCTGTCGAGTTCGACGCCTGGTGCGCCGCCTCCGCCGACGGCGGCCGTGGATCGGACAGCCTCGGCCCCACGGTCACCCAGGGCATCCGCCAGCGCGGCCGAGATCCGGCCGGCGCGTCGCAGGAGGTCTGTGGGCGAGGTTTCGAGGGCTGCGGCGACCGGCGTAGGGGGACCGCTGAGGGTTGCCTCGAGGGCCGCCAGCGTGAGCTTGTCGACGCGCAGCGCGCGGGCGAGGGGAAAGCGCCGGAGCCGCTCGACCAACTCGTGGTGGCCGAGGATCAGTCCGCACTGTGGTCCGCCGAGGAGTTTGTCGCCGGATGCGGTGACGAGCTGCGCGCCGGCGCGCAGGGCGGTGGTCGCGTCGGGCTCGTCGGGCAGACGCGAGTGGGGGCGGAGCAGTCCTGAGCCGAGATCGGCGACCACCGGCACCGGCAGCTCGGACAGCTCCGCGATGGACACCGAGGACGTGAAGCCCTCGACCCGGAAGTTCGACGGATGCACCTTGAGGACGAAAGCGGTCGACTCGTCCACGGCCGCTTGGTAGTCGGCGAGTCGTACCCGGTTGGTCGTACCGACCTCACGAAGGGACGCGCCGACCGAGGTGAGCAGCTCCGGGATGCGGAAGCCGTCGCCGATCTCGACGAGCTCGCCACGGGCGATCACGATCGAGCGGTGCGTCGCGAGTGCGCAGGCGACGAGGGCGAGCGCCGCCGCACCGTTGTTCACAACGTGCACGCCGCCGGCGTCCGGGACTGCGGCGGCGAGTGCTGCGAGGGCCGCTTCCCCGCGTCGGCCGCGGCGCCCGGTGCGCAGGTCGAGCTCGACGTCGGTTGGTCCCGCAGCGACAGTGAGTGCCGCCTGGGCTGCGGAGGACAACGGTGCGCGCCCGAGATTCGTGTGGACGACCACGCCGGTCGCATTGATCACCCGGCGCAACGAGGTCGGCGAGGTGGGTAGCGTGGCCAGAGCGACCGGTACGACATCTGCCGCGGAAATCACTCCGCTCCGGCATTGGTCGAGAGCTGCGCGGACGACCTGTTTGACGGCCGGCTGCCCGTACTCGGTAATCGCGGTGGCCAACCGTGGATCGGCCAACACAGCGTCCACGCGAGGCGTGGTCCGGCGGGGATCGGCGCCCGGCTCGGTGCCGCCGCGATCGGTTGCGGGCACGGCACCTCCCGAGGTGGTTGGCGGAGGCGGACGGGAATCGAACCCGCCTGACCGAGATACTCGGTCACAACGGCTTTGAAGACCGCGCCCGTCACCAGACGAGGTACGCCTCCACGAGTGATCCTGCAGTGCCCACTCCCGGGGAGGTTTGAACCTGGGCGTTTCGGCGTACTAGGAGTTATGGCCCTCGAGAGGCTTCCCTGGCCGGTGCTGCGGCAACTCCGCGGGCCGGATCGGCTCGGGCGTGGCAAGGCCGCCCGGTCGAAGCGCACGGCCGCGTTGCGTGGCCGGACCGCGGACGCGGACCGCGTGGTCGCGTCGATCTGTCCGTACTGCGCCGTGGGGTGTGGGCAGCGGGTGTTCGTGAAGGATGAACAGGTCGTCCAGATCGAGGGCGACCCGGACAGCCCGGTCTCGCGGGGCCGGTTGTGCCCGAAGGGGAGCGCGTCCAAGCAGCTCGTCACCTCGTCGTCGCGCGAGACCAAGGTGCGTTACCGGCGGCCGTACGGCACCGAGTGGGAGGAACTGGAGCTCGACACCGCGATGGACATGATTGCGGACCGCGTGCTCACGACCCGGAACGAGACCTGGCAGTGGGAGCAGGACGGGAACCGGGTGCGACGCACGATGGGCATCGCCAGCCTCGGAGGAGCGACCCTCGACAACGAGGAGAACTACCTCATGAAGAAGCTGTACACGGCGATGGGCGCGATCCAGATCGAGAACCAGGCGCGCATTTGACACTCCTCGACGGTTCCCGGTCTGGGGGCCTCGTTCGGGCGCGGCGGCGCCACCGGGTTCCAGCAGGACCTGGCACGAGCGGATGTGATCCTGATCGAGGGATCGAACATGGCCGAGTGTCATCCGGTGGGCTTCCAGTGGGTGATGGAGGCCAAGGCTCGCGGTGCGACGGTGATCCATGTCGATCCGCGGTTCACCCGTACGTCGGCGGTCGCCGATCTGCACGTGCCGATCCGGGCCGGTACCGACATCGCGTTCCTCGGTGCGCTGGTCAACCATGTGCTGAGCAACGAGTTGGACTTCCGTGAGTACGTCGTCGCGTACACGAACGCGGCCGCAATCATCAGCGAGGACTTCCGCGACACCGACGACCTGGACGGGCTGTTCTCCGGCTTCGATCCGGAACAGGGTTCCTACGACCCGGTGTCGTGGCACTACGAGGGTGCGGCCTCGGACGCCGCGGCCGGGACGAAGCGCGGTCAGAAGGGGCATCGGAGCAGCGATGCCGATCACTCCGGCGGTCATCGAGCGGCGCGGTCCGAGGCGGCCGGATCCGGTGGTCCGTCGGTCGGGTTCAAGCCGGATCGGGACGAGACGCTGCAGCATCCGCGCTGTGTCTACCAGATCCTGAAACGGCACTTCGCCCGCTATACGCCCGAGCTGGTCGAACAGGTCTGTGGCATCTCACCGCAGAAGTTCCGCCAGGTCGCGGACGCGCTGACTTCGGCGAGCGGGCGGGACCAGACCGGCGCGTTCGTCTACTCGGTGGGCTGGACGCAACACAGCACCGGTGTCCAGAACATCCGGACCGCGGCGATCCTGCAGTTGCTGCTCGGCAACATCGGGCGTCCCGGCGGCGGCATCATGGCGCTGCGCGGCCATGCCAGCATCCAGGGCTCCACGGACATCCCGACGTTGTTCAACCTGCTCCCCGGGTACCTGCCGATGCCGCATGCCGAGCACCACCTCAACCTGCAGCAGTACGTGGAGGAGGATGCGGGCAAGACCGGCTTCTGGGGCAACATGGACGCCTACACGGTCAGCCTGCTCAAGTCGTGGTGGGGCGACGCCGCCGGCGCGGACAACGACTACTGCTTCGACTACCTGCCGCGGCTGACCGGCCACCACTCCACGTACGAGACGGTGCGGGGGCAGATCGAGGGCACGGTAAAGGGCTACTTCCTGGTCGGCGAGAACCCTGCGGTCGGCTCGGCGAACGGCAAGATGCAGCGGCTCGGGCTGGCGAACCTGGACTGGCTCGTGGTGCGCGACCTGGCGATGATCGAGTCCGCGACGTTCTGGATGGACGGACCGGAGATCGAGACCGGCGAGCTCAGCACGGAACAGATCGGGACCGAGGTGTTCTTCCTGCCGGCAGCGGCGCACACCGAGAAGGACGGAAGCTTCACCAACACCCAACGGATGCTGCAGTGGCACCACAAGGCCGTCGAGCCGCCAGATGATGCGCGGAGCGAACTGCAGTTCTACTACGAGCTCGGGCAGCGCCTGCGGAGCAAGCTGAGTGGTTCCACCGACGACCGTGACCGGCCGCTGCTCGACCTGACCTGGGATTACGGGCAGGTGGGCCCCTTGCGGGAGCCGAGTGCCGAGGCGGTGCTGCGGGAGATCAACGGCACGAAGGACGATGAGGCGCTCGCCGCGTACACCGAACTGAAGGCTGACGGCAGCACCAGGTGCGGCTGCTGGATCTACTGCGGTGTGTACGCCGACGAAGTGAACCAGGCGGCCCGGCGCAAGCCTGGCACCGACCAGTCCTGGGTCGCGCCGGACTGGGGCTGGGCGTGGCCGGCGAATCGCCGGATCCTCTACAACCGTGCATCTGCGGATCCCGACGGGAGGCCGTGGAGCGAGCGTAAGGCGTACGTCTGGTGGGACTCCGAGAAGGAGAAGTGGACCGGTCACGACGTACCGGACTTCATCCCGGACCGAGCCCCCGACCACGTGCCCGAGGACGGTGCGCGCGGGCCGGACGCGATCGGCGGCCGAGATCCGTTCGTCATGCAGACCGATGGGAAGGGGTGGCTGTTCGCCCCGGTCGGCCTCGCCGACGGGCCGCTGCCTGCCTTCTACGAGCCGGCGGAGTCGCCGGTGCGGAATCCGCTCTACGAACGGCAGAGCAACCCGGCGCGGTTCAGGCTGCAGCACCCCCAGAACCCCGAGAACCCCTCACTCACCGACGTGTTCCCGTACGTGTTCACGAGCTACCGACTGACCGAGCACCACACGGGTGGCGGCATGAGCCGTACCCTGCCTTACCTGTCGGAGCTGCAGCCCGCGATGTTCTGTGAGGTCTCACCGCGGCTGGCTGCCGAGCGCGGGCTGGTCAACGGCGGTTGGGCGACGATCGTCACGAGCCGCACCGCCATCGAGGCCCGGGTGCTCGTGACGGACCGGATGCGGTCGTTGCGAATCGGCGACCGGATGATCGAGCAGGTCGGCCTGCCGTACCACTGGGGTGGCCGGGGCCTGACCACGGGCGACTCCCAGAACGATCTGGTCAACGTCACCCTCGACCCCAACGTGTACATCCAGGACAAGGTGGGCACCTGCGACGTGCAACCGGGACGGCGGCCGCGCGGCCCGGACCTGCTCGAGTACGTCGCTACCTACCGCAGGCGACTCGACGGAGGGAGTGCTGATGACGCTGGCTGACCGGTTCTTCGGACCGCTCGCGGATGTCTCCACGGACGCCGGTTACGACGACCATCCGCCGCGGGTCGGATTCTTCACCGACACCTCGATCTGCATCGGTTGCAAGGCCTGCGAGGTCGCCTGCAAGGAGTGGAACGAACTGCCCGATGACGGCCTCGAGTTCACTGGTACGTCGTACGACAACACCACTCAGCTGAGCTCGGACACCTGGCGGCACGTGGCCTTCGTCGAGAAGCCGGCCACCACCGTCGACCTCGGACTGCCCGGGATCGGCCCACCGGAGGAGCAGAAGGACATCGCGTGGCTGATGTCGTCCGACGTCTGCAAGCACTGCACCCATGCGGCCTGCTTGGACGTCTGCCCGACGGGTGCGCTGTTCCGTACCGAGTACGGCACCGTCGTCGTGCAGGAGGATGTCTGCAACGGCTGCGGATACTGCGTTCCTGCCTGCCCGTACGGCGTGATCGACCAGCGCAAGGACGACGGCCGGGTGTTCAAGTGCACCATGTGCTACGACCGGCTGAACGTCGGTGAGGAGCCTGCCTGCGCGAAGGCATGCCCGACGGACTCGATCCAGTTCGGCCCGCTCGACGAGCTGCGCGAACGGGCTGACAGACGCCTGGAGGAGCTGCGGGACAAAGGCGTCGACGCGGCCCGGCTGTACGGTGCGGACCCCGATGACGGCGTCGGGGGAGACGGCGCGTTCTTCCTGCTGCTCGACGAGCCCGAGGTGTACGGCATGCCACCTGATCCGGTGGTGACGACTCGCGATCTCGGGTCGATGTGGAGACACGCGGCGGCTGCGGCCGGCGCACTCGTCGGCGTCGCGGCGGCTGTGTTCGCGGGAGGACGGCGGTGAAGGAACGCCGGATGGTGCCGGAGCCCGAGTTCGACTCGTACTACGGGCGACCGATGCTCAAGGAACCGGTCTGGAAACAGCCGGACGTCCCGTTGTACCTGTTCACGGGCGGTCTCGCGGGTGCGTCGGCGTTGCTGGCGGAGGGAGCGGGGCTGACGGATCGTCCCGGTTTGTTGCGGGTGGCAAGGATCGCCGCAGCGGCGGGCTCCACGGTCGGCTCTGGGCTGCTGGTGCACGACCTTGGCCGGCCGGAACGCTTCCTGAACATGCTGCGGGTTCTGAAGATCACCTCTCCGTTGTCGGTCGGGTCGTGGATCCTCGCGCCGTTCAGCGGGCTGTCGGCGCTCGCGGCCGCGACTGAGCTCTCCGGCCGCTTCAGAGTCGTCGGACGCTTGGCCGGCGTGGGTGCGGGGATTCTGGGGCCCGCACTGGCGACCTACACCGCGGTGCTGGTGGCCGACACGTCGGTCCCGGCCTGGCACGAGGCGCATCGGGAGCTGCCGTTCGTGTTCGCGGGCAGTGCCGCGGCTTCCGCGGGTGGTCTCGCCATGATCGCCGCACCGCTCACCGAGGCCGCGCCGGCTCGGCGGATGGCGATGGGCGGCGGCGTCGCCGAACTCGCGGCCTCGGAGCTGATGATCCGCAGGCTGGGGATCCATGCCGAGGTCTACCGGCAGGGACGTCCGGGAACGTTGCTGAAGATCGCGCGGGCGCTGACAGCAGCCGGTGCGGGACTGACACCGTTCGCCAAGAGATCCCGCTGGGCCTCCGCGCTGGCGGGTACTGCGTACCTGGCCGGCTCGGTGCTGACGAGGTTCGGGGTGTTTCAGGCGGGGCAGGCATCTGCCCGCGATCCGAAGTACACCGTCCTGCCGCAGCGTGAACGGATGAAACGATGACCGATCTGGCGGCGCCGGTGCGGTTGACGCAGTACGCGGCCGGCGGGGGCTGCGCCTGCAAGATCCCGCCGGGCGAGCTGGAACGGCTGGTGAGCGGCCTGCCGGCGGGCCGGGCGAGCGGCGAACTGCTGGTCGGGGTGGAACATGGTGACGACGGCGCGGTGGTGCGGATCGATGGTTCTCGCGCGCTGGTGACGACGGCGGACTTCTTCACACCGGTCGTGGACGACGCGTACGACTGGGGACGGATCGCGGCCGCGAACGCGTTGTCCGACGTGTACGCGATGGGCGGGGAGCCGATCGTCGCGGTGAACCTGCTGGCGTGGCCGCGGGACCGCATTCCTTTCGCGCTCGCGGCCGACGTACTGCGAGGTGCTGCGGACATCTGCGCGGAGGCCGGGACGCATTTGGCCGGCGGACACAGCATCGACGATCCAGAGCCGAAGTACGGACTTGCGGTCACTGGGATCGCTGATCCAGCGCACTTGCTGCGCAACGACGCCGGACGGGCCGGGATGCCGCTGACGCTGACCAAGCCGATCGGGCTGGGCGTGCTGAACAACCGGCACAAGGCGACCGGCGAGGTCTTCGAGCAAGCGGTCACGACGATGACCACGCTCAACCGCGACGCCTCCCGGGCGGCGTTGGCTGCGGGGGTCGAGTGCGCTACCGACATCACCGGGTTCGGCTTGCTCGGCCATCTCCTGAAGCTGATCAAGGCCAGCGGGGTCGGAGCGCGCCTGGACGCCGCGGCCGTACCGTGCCTGGACGGCGCTCGCGAAGCGCTTGCCGAGGGCTTCGTACCTGGTGGCAGCCGCCGGAACCTCGACTGGGTGCGGACGTCGGTGGACGCCACCGTGTCCGAGGACGAGTTGATCCTGCTCGCCGACGCTCAGACGTCCGGCGGCCTGCTCGTCGCCGGCGAACTTCCCGGACATCCGGTGATCGGCGAACTGGTGGCCGGCCCGTCCCGCATCACAGTCAACTGACTCCGTCCAACGTCGTCGGCTGCGTGTCGCCCCCCAACGCCGGCGAATTCGTGATCACTTCCTGTGCAGCGCAAGGTACGCCGCGATCGCGAAGACTGTGGCGATCGCGATCACCCACACCGTCAGAGAGCTGTGGCTCACGCGACGAGGTGGACGAGCGGCAGGTCTACTCGGGAACGTACCTGGGATGCCAGGTCTCGGTGGAGAATCGTCGCCAGCCGATGCCGTCCTGTCACGACCACCACTTCCTGGCACTGCATCGTGGCGACGAGTTCGAGTACGGCGTCAACGGGCTCCTGGTCGGTGACGACTCCGGTGACTGGTACCTGCAGAGCCTCCATGCGCTCGACACTCTTGAGCATCAGACGTTCGGCCTGCTGGTGAAGGTCATCGGTGCGGGTCGAGGCGTCGCCGACCGGCCTCACCAGGTGATATCGAAGTGGCGTGCTCTTCATCTGGTAGAGCTCGGTCATCCGCCTTGCGGAGGTGCCGGTCAGTTCGCTCTCGACCAGTACGGCGACGTCAAACCACGCCCCGGTGCGATCCGGTACCTGAGCGCCCTCCTGGATACCTGAAGTCTTGTCGAGTCGTGGCATCGTCGATCTCCTCTCGTCCGCATGAACTCGACTCCACACTTATCCGCCAGATCCTCGCCACCAAAGGGCATGGTCGGAGTCGTCAAGAGAACTCAACCTTCGGCGCCACCAGGAGCACCGGCTCCTCGTCAGCAGACGTCATCAGATCGCAAAGCACCTGACCGGGCGTTCTCAAAGCTCGGTGGCGAGGGTGGGAGGACTTCCGATTGAGAGGATCGTGATGGCGGAGCATGCCCACAGCCTGTCGACATGCAGGATTCCGCTCTCAGCGCTCACGTACTACTACCGTCGAAACCTGATCGGCGACGCTGCGTCCTGCCGCGGCTCACGCGCTCCTGAGCGTCGGCGTACAGTCCGCGTCGCGTTCGACCGGACGCAGGAGGAAACCGTCGTGACTGTGGCCGAGTTCGCTGCGCACGTTGCCTATCTGGAGCCATGGACTGGGATCGGTTTGCTGGTTGCGCCTCGACCTGGCACGGATGCGTGGTCGGGTGATGGGGGAGCGTACGGACGCACCGGAGGCGGACTGTCGTTGCAGACTGCGGACCGTGCTCATGCCCTGAAAGAACTCGATCAGGCCGGCTGGAGAGTGCTCGACAACGGCACGGGCATGGTCGAGCCGGCGGGCCGCACAGCCGACGGGCACCTGGCGGTGTGCATGCACGCCGTACAGGTCGCTGACCGTCAGCTCGTACTGGAAGATCTGCAGCACGCGATCACGGCCCTGCACGTGACCGCGAACCTTCGCCACGACTGGTAAGGCGGACGCAACCAGTACTGAACACATCGAGTCCGCGCTCGGGTCTCGAACAAGCGGTCCGAGCTCCTGCCGTCAGGCATCACCGACTCCGCTGCCTGCGCCGGTGACCAGGACCGCAGTCATCGAACTGGCCACCGGGTGGCCGAGAGTCGGTCGACGGCTATGCATCGGGGCGGTCGACGTCTCCGCGCCAGCCACCGGTTTCGGAGCCGCGTCGCTCGATGAGCGCCTTGAAGCGTTGCAGGTCGCCGTTGACACGGTGACTGATCAGGCCGGTCTTGTCGGCGACTTGTTCGGCGAATCCGTCAGGGTCGATGTCCATCTGTGCAGTCACCCGGGTCGAAGTGGCGCTGAGCCGGTGAAAGGTGATGACGCCCGCGTGGCGCGGTTCGGTGTCGGACCTCCACGCAACCCGTTCGTCGGGGTGCTGTTCGGTAATCGTCGCGTCGAACTCCCGCGTGACGCCGGCGATGCTCGTCACCCAATGGGTGTGCGTGTCGTCGATTTGTTTGATCCGGTCGACGCCGTCCATGAACTGCGGGAACGACTCGAATTGGGTCCACTGGTTGTACACGGTGCTGATCGGTGCTTCGACGTCGACCGATTCGGTGGTGTTGCCCATGATGTGGCTCCTTCGTGTCGCGCTTCAGTGGCTGGGTTGACGTACGGTGAGGCGTTCGGGCTCGCCGGGCCGTCATCGCGGCGACCTCGGTTTGCCCCTGCGGCTCCGGTACCAGGCTTTCTGCCGTCCAAACCGGTGCGAGCGATTGCGGCTGAGCCGGCCCGCCGTCTGGGGTTGCGCCTCTCGGCGCGATGGTGGGGTAAGAATTGCTGGATGAGCTTGGCTGAAGATTCGACGAACGATGCCGCGATGCTCGCTGAGCAGACGGCTGCCTTGGCCGTAGAACACGGATGGACGGTCGCGGTTGCGGAGTCGTTGACCAGCGGACGCATTGCTGCCTGCCTGGGTGCTGCTCCAGATGCGAGTTCCTGGTTCGCCGGGGGCGTCGTGGCCTACGCCTCCGGGGTCAAGTTCAACGTACTGAACGTCGATCCCGGTCCAGTCGTGAGCGGACGTTGTGCGGCTCAGATGGCACGAGGTGTCGCGAGCCTGACCGAAGCCGACTTCGCCGTCGCGGCAACGGGTGTGGGCGGTCCTGGAGCGGAGGAAGGCCATCCCGCCGGAACGGTGTTTCTCGCGGTCAGTTCGGTGGCCGGCGAGGTGGTCACGCAGCACCGCTTCGACGGTGAACCGGCCGAGGTGGTGGAGCGTGCAACTACCACCGCGGTGCAGCACCTGCTCTCTGCGATGGTCTCCTGCCGCCAGAGCAACTCTGGCTAGTGTTCCTGGCTGATGGTGTTGAGACGCCGGCGGGGCTGGGTGCGGGAGCGGCCGCGGAGTCGTGGCCAAGGGCCGTCGTTGTCTTCGAGCCGTTGGGGGACGGTGCGCAGGGTGTGGTGGTCGGCGCGGAGGCCGGGATCGTCGAGTTCGGTCCAGTCGAGTGGTGCGGCGATCGGTGCGCCGGGGCGGGCACGGACAGCGTAAGGCGGTACGGCGGTTTGGCCGTAGGCGTTGCGCATGATGTCGAGGTACAAGCGTCCGCGGCGGGCGGTCTTGCGCTGCTCGATCGTGTACCGCTTCGGGTAGCGCAGGACGAGGACGCCGGCGACGTCGCGGGCGAACGTGCGCACGGTGTCGAAGTCCGCCGTACGGTCCAGCGGGACGTGGACGTGCAGTCCTTTGCTGCCGGTCGTTTTCACGAGCGCGGGCAGACCGAGGTCATCGAGCAGCGCTCGGAGATCGAACGCTGCTCGGCGGGCTGCTTCGAAGCCGTCGGGCGGGTCGAGGTCGAAGATGAGCTGATCCGGATGGTGCACGCGGTCGGCGCGGGACAGCCACGCATGCGGTGTGATGCACGCCTGGTTCGCCAGATAGACCAGCGATGCGGTGTCGTGGGCGATCGCGTGTTCGACTTGTCCGCTGCCGTCGACCCGGTCGACGGCAGCGGTCTCGAGCCAGCTGGGGAAGTGCTGCGGTACGTTCTGGTGGAAGATCTGCTGTGCATCGATCCCGTCCGGGTACCGTTCCAGGGCCAGCGGCCGATGTCTCAGGTACGGGATCAGGTACGGCCCGGCTGTCCGGTAGTACTCGATCAGGTCACCTTTGGTGATGCCGTCGCCAGGGAAGAGCATCTTGGCGGTGTTGCTCAGCTCGACGGTCCGTCGCCGACTCTCATCGCGGCTTCGCTGACTGGCGCGCCATGGCGGTCAGTGCTTCGCTGCGGCTTTCCCGCCTTTGCGGCCGGCCTTCTTCTTCTGCGCGGTGGTGCCGCCTTGGTCGCTGTCACCACCCTTGCCGCTCTGTTGACCGCCGTGCTGGCTCGACTTGGAGGAGTTCGCGATCTTGGCGGCGCGCTCCTTGGACATGCCTTTGTCCTTGAGAGCCTCGTACTGCTTCTCGTTCTTCACGTTCGACGACTTTCCGGGCATCAGAACCTCCTGAGTCTGCTGCACGCTCTCAGTGGCCGGTTCCCCGGAGACGTTCGGCAAAACCCGCTCTGCCCGACTGGGCGTGCGCATATGCCGGGGTACTTGAGCTTTACCAATTCGATCGGGTCAGGGCGGTGAACGTGCGTCGAGTGATCGCTGGTCTCCTGCTGGTATTACTGCTTGCCGCCTGCACGAATCCGGACCAGAAGTTGCGGGAGAGCGCCGCGCAAACCGCGCGCGAGGCTGCCTCCGAGGTCACGACCGCGCGGCTGGCGGTCGAGCAGCTCCGCACGCATCGACTGTGGGCGCAGCCGGCCCGGCAGGTCGTGGCCGACGCGGAGAAGGCGCTGGACAAGTCGGCGAGTTCGTTCGCTTCGCAGCAGCCGTCGAGCGAGCTCTCGGCCAGGTTGTACGAACAGGTGACGAGCACTCTGGACGATGCCGAGACGACGGTGACCGCCGTACGCATTGCTCTTGGCAACGATGACCTCACGGCCGCCGAACGGCAGCTCGCCTCCTTGCGCAAGGCAAGCAGCGACCTGGCGAAGATCGGAGAGCTGGCACCGTGAAGAAGCTGCTTGGCGTCACGCTCGGGATCCTGACCGCGATCGGTGGCTTCGTCGACATCGGTGACCTGGTCACCAACGCGCTGGTCGGGGCACGGTTCGGTATGCACCTGGCCTGGATCGTCGTCGTCGGTGTGATCGGCATCTGCCTGTACGCCGAGATGTCGGGCCGCGTGGTGGCGATGTCGGGCCGTCCCGTGTTCGACCTGATCAGGGAACGCCTCGGTCCGCGGACCGGACTGCTCGCACTGGTCGCATCGTTCCTGGTCACTTTGCTGACGCTGATCGCCGAGATCGGCGGTGTCGCCCTGGCCTTCGAACTGGCCAGTGGCGTGAGTTATCTGCTGTGGATGCCGTTGGCCGCGATCGCGGTCTGGCTGGTGATCTGGCGGGTCAAGTTCTCCCGCCTGGAACAGGTCTTCGGCCTGCTCGGGCTGCTGCTCGTCGTCTTTGCGGTCGCGCTGTTCAAGCTGGGTCCGGACTGGGGCCAGCTCCTGCACCAGGCAACGCGACCACATCCGATCGGTCACGAGGGATGGGCGACCTACGCGTATTACGGCATCGCACTGTTCGGCGCCGCGATGACACCGTACGAGGTGTTCTTCTTCTCCTCCGGAGGGGTGGAGGAGAAGTGGACCCGGCGCGACCTGGGCACCGAGCGGACGAACGTGTTCATCGGGTTCCCGCTCGGCGGGCTGCTGTCACTGTCGATCATGGCCTGCGCCGCGGTGCTGTTCCTGCCGATCGGGATCCAGGTCGGCACCCTCGGGCAGGTGACGCTTCCGGTGGCCGTTGCCCTGGGCAAGATCGGGTTGGCGGTCGTTCTGATCGGTGTGTTCGCGGCCACGTTCGGTGCGGCGCTGGAGACAGCATTGTCGTGCGGTTACACGATCGCGCAGTACCGCGGCTGGCAGTGGGGGAAGTTCGTCCGTCCGCGCGAGGCGTCCCGGTTCCATGTGGTCGTCATCGTCTGCCTGGTGCTCGCGGTGCTGACGTTGCTGACCGCGGTCGATCCGGTGAAGGTGACGGAGTACTCCGTGGTGTTCGCGGCGATGGCGCTGCCGCTGACCTATCTCCCGATCCTGATCGTGGCCAACGACCCCGACTATGTCGGCAAGGAGACGAACGGACCGGTCCGGAACGCCTTCGGTCTGGTGTATTTGGCGCTGTTGACGGTCGCGTCGGCGGCGGCCATCCCTCTGATGATCATCACGAAGGCGGGTCGATGAGCGAACGCGTACTGCATGCCCAGTTGCACCTGCTCGACCGGCAGTTGGTCGATCAGGCCGATGACCACTTCGCGGGCAAGGTCGACGACGTCGAGCTCGATCTGGACGCCGACCCGCCCGTGGTCGCGGCCTTGATCTCCGGCCGGCAGCGGATCCCGGCCGACCGGATCGCCGAAGTGAACACCGCGATCACGATCGATGCCACCGGTCTGGAACTCGACTATTACGACGACTGGATCGAGCAGCACGTCGTCGACAAGATCCCGGGAGCCGGCGATGCGCCTCAATGAGCTCCTCGGTCGACGTGTCGTCGATGCTGACGGCAACGACATCGGTGGTGTCGCCGACGTCCGGCTGGTTCAGGACGGCCCGATGCTGCGATCCGGGCAGCGCGCCTTGCGGATCGACGGGCTGATCGTGGTCGAGAACCGCGCCACGCGGCTCCTCGGGTACGAGCGGCATGTCGGCCCGGCCCTGCTGCGCCGCCTCGTTCAACGCGTACTCGGCGGTGTCTGGTACCTCCCGTGGACCGACGTCGCGCGGATCGCCGACGGGACGGTCGGGGCCCGAACAGGCCGTACGGACCTGAGCTCCCTCGACGAGATGCCTCGCTACCGCTAGACAGGCATCAGCGGGCGGGCGCCGTGATGACGCAGAATTCGTTGCCGTCGGGATCGCGGAGTACGACGAAATCGTGCTCCGCCGGGTAGGGCCAGTCCTCCGCACGGGTGGCCCCAAGCTTCAGAAGGCGTTCGATCTGGGCGTCGCGGACCAGAAATCGGCCGCACGGTCCAGGTCGGTCGCATTCACGCAGACCGTCGCCAGCCGCAGGTCTCCGGTCGCCGTGGGGCGTTGCGTTGTTGTCGCCATCCAAGGCCGGTGCCCTGCGGCGCGTCCGGATAACCTCCGCGGTCTCGCCAGGCTCGGGACCGGGAGGGTGTGGGGCGGGGTACCACTGAGGTTGAAGGACCGAGCTGGAAGGACCGTGAGAATGGCGCGTGCGATCTGGACGGGGTACATCAACTTCGGGCTGGTGTCGGTGCCGGTCGGGCTGTACAGCGCGACGCAGGAGCATGAGCTCGACTTCCACCAGTTCCAGCAGGGAACGTCGGACAGGATCCGGTACAAGCGGGTGAACGAGCGCACCGGCCGCGAGGTGCCGTACGAGAAGATCGTGAAGGGCCACGACGTCGGCGGCGGTGAGTACGTGATCGTCGAGCCTGACGAGCTGGACGACATCGCGCCGGGCAAATCGCGGTCGCTGGAGATCGACACGTTCGTCGACCTGGACGAGATCGATCCGATGCACTTCCAGAAGAGTTACTACCTGGGCCCGTCGGATGCCGAGAACGCCTCGTCGTACGCGCTGCTGCGAGACGCGTTGGCGAAGACCAATCGGGCCGGGATCGCGAAGTTCGTGATGCGCGGCAAGGAGTACCTGGCGACGATCCGCGCCGACGACAAGGTGCTGGTGCTGGAGACGATGTTCTTCGCCGACGAGATCCGGGACCCCGGGAAGGAGGTCGGTGGCCTGCCGCGCAAGTCGGGCGCAGGCAAGCAGTTGTCGATGGCCGTCGACCTGATCGAGGCGATGTCCGGGGAGTGGAAGCCTGCCGCTTACAAGGACACCTACACCGAGCGGGTGAAGGACCTCGTCAAGGCCAAGCACGCGGGCAAGGAGGTCGTCTACTCCGAGGAGGAGCCCCAGGCCACGAATCCGTCCGACCTGGTCGCCGCACTCCGCGCCAGCGTGGAAGAAGCCCGCAAGACCCGCGCTACAAAGAAGACAGCCGCAAAGAAGCCAGCCACAAAGAAGACAGCCGGAAAGAAGAAGACGACCGGAAAGAAGACCGCGGCTGCGAAGAAGAAGCCCACCCGGAAGAAAGCCGCCTAACGGGTCGCACCTCTACTCATCGTTCTAGTGGACGACAGATCGCTCGGCGGCTGGGTGAGAGGATAGGGCCGTGGATTGGGCTAGGCGGCAGCCGGGGGCGCTGCTGGGGCTGGGGTTGAGCGGCGGGTTGGTCTGGACGACCGTGGTTGGGTTGTCGATGCCGAGTTGGTTCGAGCCGGCCGAGAGCTGTGCGCGCAAATTCCCTGACATCAGCGACGTTTCGGAGATCCGGACCAGTTGGTTCCCGCCTTCGGCCAGTTGTGTGTACGGGGACGAGGTCCGCGAGTACCTGTCGACCACCCGCTCGGTGATTCTGGCCGTCGTCGGCGTACTCCTCCTGGGCCTCATCGTGATCGGCCTGATCCTGACCCTACGGCGCCTTCGAGGCGGCGACCGCTCGATCAGGACCGCCGATGGGGCTGACCTCGCGCGGCGGCGGAGTTCACATCTGGCGTACGGGGCGTTGGGCATGGGCCTCGCGCTAGGCGTACTGACTGTTGCGGGCTGGGTCGCGATCGTGTTCGGAGCGCTGCCCGGCACCGTAGTATTCGCCGTGGCCGCGCCTGCCGGCCTGAGTGCCTTCGGCACGCAGCTGGACCGGCGCTTGGGGCCGCTGACGAGCACTGCTCGCGACTCCCGCCGACGCGGAACGATCGCCGGCCTCACGACGTTCGCCACGGCCCTCGCAGCGAACGTCGTCCTCTTCTGGGGCTACATCCCACTCTCCTGGCTCTGGTCGGTCCTGCTAGGGGCGATCGCCTTCGCGATCGTCGCCGCCACCCAATGGTCCCGCGTCGCGACCTCGTAGTAGTCAGCAGTTGAAGTACTTGGCGCTCTGGAAGGTGCGCATGTCGCAGCCTTCCAGGGACCACTGCTTGCGGGACAGACCGGTGAGGTCCTTGCCGTAGACATGGATCTCCACAGTGTCCGCGCTGGTCAGGTTGTGCATGGAATGGACGTCCTCGTCCGGGATCAGTACGGAGACTGCTCCGCGCTGATGGCGCTCGTGTTCGATCGGCCGGACGGTCTCGTCGGTGAGGATCTCGTAGCGACGCTCCTCGATCGCGTTGGAGACCAGGCCGATCGCTCCCCAGGTCTCGTGGTTGTGTGGCGCGGCGATCTCGCCGGGTGCCCAGACGATCGAAGTTACGTTGAAGGTCGGTGCCCTGTGCAACATGTACCGGCCGCGCCCACCGCGCTCCGGGTCCCGGCGCCGGAACCGTTCGGGTACGGGATCCGGCTGGATCACCAGCTCCTGCAGGCGTTCGGCGACGATCGTCGCGAGCTCGCTGTCCGAGGGACGGTCGGCCGCCGTCGTGAGGTCCTGCAGATCGTGAACGAGCTGCTCGAGCGTGTACGTCATGAATTGCCTCCGATGGATACCTGATGAGTGCTGAGCGCGGTGGACACGCGGACGAGGACGTCGTCGAGGATTCCGGGTGCGGTGGCGAAGTTCAGCCGGACCCACGAGGAGCAATCCGGCGCGAACTGCTGTCCGGGATGCAGGGCAACCCGCCCGCTCCGCAACAGCGCGTCAGCGGCCGGCTCGTTCCCGAATCCGTTCAGCCGCATCCAGGAGAAGTACGTCGCCTCCGGTACGTGGGCCTGGACGCGCCCGTCCTGTGCAGCGACCCATTGCGTCACCCGGTCCCGGTTCACCGCCAACTGATGGAGGATCTGGCTGAGCCAGTCGTCGCCGTCGAGCCAAGCCGCGACGGTTGCCGCGACGCTGACGCCCGAGACCCGCCCGAGCAAGCGGTCCGGGATCACCCGGTCGAACTGTCGCTGCAGTTCCTCGGAGCCGAAGTGGACGAACCCGCAGCGCAGCCCCCCGAGGTTGAACGCCTTCGTCGCGGACTGCAGCGTGACGGTCCTGCTCGCTGCGGTCGGCGAGACCATCGCTGTCACACTGTGCCGCCGAGGTGCGTGGACGAGTTCGGCGTGGATCTCGTCGGACA
>DASSDE010000835.1:0-3136 GCA_035697365.1 Kribbella sp.
AGCCGGAGTAACCCGGTTACGCCCGGGCCGAGGGGTGGATAGGATGTCCGGCATCTGGCACGGGGTAGCGACAAGAGGTGTGATGAGGGAACCCTCCGTACGCCGTTATTCCGGGCGGTCAGTCGAGGAGTGGAAGGCCGCGCGCCGGGAACGGTTGCTGGCCGCTGCGCTCGAGCTCTTCGGGACCGACGGCTATCCGGCGACATCCGTGGAACGCCTGTGCACACAGGCGAAAGTGTCCACGCGGCACTTCTACCACGAGTTCCAGAACAAGGAGGCCGTGCTGCTCGCGGTGCACGCGCAGGTGATCGAGCTGGCGGTCCGGAGCACCGGTGACGCGCTCCGGCAGACCGCCGACAAGCCGGTCCGGGAGCGGATCGCCGCGGCCGTCGACTCGTACCTGCGGACGATCATGGTGGACCTCCGGCGGGCCCGGATCTCGTTCGTCGAGGTGGTCGGCACCAGTCCGGCGGTCGAGGAGCAGCGCAACGCCTTCCGGGAGCTGCTGATCGGCAACGTCCGGGACCTCGGCGACACCGCGGTCGAGCGCGGCGAGATCAAGCGCAAGGACTTCCGGTTCCTCGCGCTGGCGTTCTTCGGCGCGGTGAACGCGGTCGTCCACGACTGGATGCTCGCCGAGCCACGCCCGCCGGAGCAACGCGTTCAGAAGTCGCTACGCGAGCTTGCGGTGCAACTCATCACGGCCTAGTACGTCCTCGTCGGGGAGGTAGCGCTTGCGGACCTCGGCGACGGCCTCGTCGCGCGACAGGGCGGAACCGCCGGCGAACGCGGCCTCGTAGGCATCGTTGCCCAGGGCATCGCGGACCTTGTCGACGAGCCGCTGGACGTCTGCGTCCGGGATCGCGCGCAGGCCGCGCATGCTCGCCGCGAGCCCGAGCAGGCGGGCAATCTCACCCGGCTCGCTGGTCAGCAGGTCGGCGTCCAATCCGATCTCGACGACGGCGGCCGCGACCGGCATGTCCTCCGTACTGAGCGCGAGCCCGACGGCCTCACAGGCGTACTGCTGGGCTTTCTCGACGTCGCCGATGGACGCGTAGATCCGGCTCAGCGCCCCGAGCATCACGGCCTGGCCGTGCGGAGCGATCCGCTCCGCATCCCGGTCGAGGGTCGCGTACGCACGCTCGGCCAGCTCGCGCGCCTGGTCGACCCGATCGAGCCGGAACTCGATCTTGGCCAGGCCCATGTACGCCATCGCCTCGCCGCCGCGGGACCCGGTCTCCTCGGACAACCGCCGCGCCCGCTCCAGGTCCGCCCGGGCGCCGTCGTAGTCACCGAGCTCGATGCGGCTCATCGCACAGCTGCCGAGCAACTGGTTGACGCCCTCGGTGGTGCCGAGCTCCTCGATCAGCCGGAGCGCCTCGACCAGCGCCTCCAACGCCGCCGCGTGGTCGCCGGTGGTGGCCCAGTACCCGGCGAGGCCGCGGAGCGCCATCGACGTACCGAAGCGGTCACCGATCTTGCGGAAGCCGTCGAGGGCGATGTTCAGGTTGACCACCATCTCCTCGACCTCGCCCTCGTTCTCCCGGAACATGGCGCTGGTCATCAGGCCCATGTTCCGGATCCAGGGATCGGGGTGCCGGCCGGCGGCCTCCAGCTCGGCGAAACAGGTCGCCCTGTCCCGGCGTACGGCGGCCCAGACCGCGTTGGTGAACAGCCCGATGCCGGAGTCGATCAGGATCCGGTGCTTGCGGGTCATCCAGCGCACGGTCGCCAGGCCGCGGATCCCCTGCTGGAAGGAGGTCGCCGGGTCGTCGCTGGTGGACATCCGCCCGAGGGCGAGCAGGTACAGGGCCTCGGCCTTGTCGATCGGGGCGCTCTTGCCGGGCACCGCGAGCGCGGCCTGCATCCAGCTCACCGCCTCGGCCGGGCGGCCGCTCATCGTCCAGTACTCACCGAGGACGGCGACCATCTGGACGGCGATCCGCGCGGAGCCGATGTCGATGGCGGTCCGGAGCGCGTCGATCAGGTTCTCGTTGTCGGCGTCCAGCCGGTGGATCCACTCGATCTGCTCGCCGGTTCGCAGCTTCGGCCGGGCCTTGCGGAGCATGCGGCTGAAGTACGCGGTGTGGGCGTGGCGGAAGCGCTCGTACTCACCCGAGGCCTGCAGTTGCTCACCTGCGTACGCGCGGACCGTCTCCAGCATCCGGTAGCGCACCGACCGCTCGTCCGCGGCCGCTTCGACGAGTGACTTGTCCACCAGGGAGGCGAGGACGCCGAGCACCGATTCCGAGGGGATGCTCTCGTCACTGCAGATCACCTCGGCGGCGTCGAGCGTGGCCCCGCCGGAGAACAGCGAGAGCCGTCGCGCGACCGCCTGCTCGTCCGAGTCGAGCAGGTCCCAGCTCCACTCGACCACGGCGCGGAGCGTCTGGTGCCGCGGCAGCGCGGTGCGGGAGCCGCTGGTGAGCAGCCGGAACCGGTCCGCCAGTCGGTCGACGATCTGTGGCGGGGTCAGCGCTCGCAGGCGAGCCGCAGCCAGTTCGATCGCCAGCGGCATGCCGTCCAGCCGCCGGCAGATCTCGGCGACGGCCGCGCGATTGGCCTCGGTCAGCTGGAAGTCGGGGCGTACGGCGCGGGCGCGGTCGACGAACAACTGCATCGACGGGTACTCGTCGGTGGCCGAATCCTCCGGCGGAAGACCGAGCGGACCGACCGGATGCAGGTGCTCACCGGGGATGCTCAGCGGCTCGCGGCTCGTCGTCAGCACCCGCAGCCGCGGACAGGAGGCGAGCAGCGAGTCGACCAGTCCGGCGACCTCCTGGACCAGGTGCTCGCAGTTGTCGAACACCAGGAGGATGCGGCGGTCGCCGATCACCTCGACAAGCCGCTGGGTCGCAGCCCGGCTGGTCGGGATGTGCTTCGGCGCGAAGTGCGCCGGGGACACGTCGACGTACTCGCTGGCGCCGAGGGTGGACAGTACGGCGGGGGCCACGTCGGCGGCGTCGCCCAGGGGCGCGAGCTCCACGAACCAGATGCCGTCGCCGGACTGGTCCACGAGCGACCTGCTCGTCTCGGTGGCCAGCCTGGTCTTGCCGGCACCGCCTGGGCCGACCATGGTGACCAGCCGGGTGCCGTTGCTCAGCAGACGGGACAGCTCGGCCACGTCCTCACGACG
>DASSDE010000836.1:0-2486 GCA_035697365.1 Kribbella sp.
GCCGAAGTGTCAGCCGATGACGCCGGTGGTGATGTGTTGCGGGCTGATGTTGAACATTGCGTCTTCTGGTGGGTTGGCCAGGTAGGCGGCTCGGGCCTCTTCGGGGAGGTACTTGGTGACCATTGCGTGGAGCAAGGCGTCGTCGAGGGGCAGGAGCTCGGCCACCCCCTGCATGTTGACGTAGCGGGCGGTGGGGCCGTCGGCGGTTTGGATGGAGAGGGAGAGTTGGCCGGAGCCGGTTCGGTGGAGGCGGGTCTTTTTCGACTTGGTCGGGGTCATTACCTGGAACTTGTCTGGTAGGTGGTGGAACCAGACCGGCGTGACGTGTGGCGCCTGGCCGGGATCGTCGATCGCCAGGACCGCCACCAAGGGTTGTGCGAGGAATTCGGCTATCTCGTCGTCGTTCATTGTGCGGAACGCCATGTTGCCTCCAGTTCGGTCGTTCAAGAGACTCTCGCACTAGCCGCCGACAGTTCGGGTCGCCGCGGCGGGCTCTCCGGTCGTCCGGCTAGCCTAAGTTCGGTGCTCACGTACGTGCTGAATTCGCAGGATCTTGCTGATGTCCGGTTTGCGGTTTCGCCGGTGTCGGAGATGGTGCTGTCGTTGCGGGCGCTTCGCGATCCGGGGCGGTTCCCGTTGCAGCTTGGGTGGGTACGGGCCGTACAGCCGCAGGTCGCGGGCCTCGACTGGGACGTACTGCGGTGGCTCGTCAACGACACGATGGGCAGCCCGGACTTCCTGACGCCGCGGCCGACGTCGCCGCTCACCCAGTTGTCCGACGAGCTCGACCTGATCGCGCAGGTCGACAGTACGACCTTCCGTAATCAACTCGTCGCGGTGAACGGCGAACTCCCGGACGATCTCAGCGTCGACAAGATCATCCAGGCCCTCAACGAGTACTGGCAGACCATGATGGCTCCGTACTGGAACCGGATGCGCACCCTGCTCTCCGCCGACATCAGCTACCGCGGCCACATCCTCACGCAGCAAGGGACCGGAGCGATGCTGAACGGGCTCGGGCCCGCGATCAGCTACGCGGACGGGCTGCTCAAGGTCGACCGGGTCGCCGCGCTCAGCCGTACTGAGGAGATCAACGGGCGCGGGCTCGTACTGCAGCCGACTCTCTTCGGACCGCACGCTGTGATCCCGTTCGAACCCGGTGCGGATCCGTTGCTGGGCTACCCGCCGCGCGGGCAGGCGCACTTGTGGTCGGTGGTTGCGCCGCCGTCGCGGCATGACCTGGCGCAGTTGATCGGTACGCCGCGGGCCCGCATTCTCGAGCTGCTCACCCATCCTCGTACGACGACGGACCTGGCCGGTGCGCTGCAGGTCACGCCGTCCGCGGTCAGCCAGCACCTCCAGCTGCTGCGTCGTACTGGCCTGGTGGAGTCCGAACGCACCGGCAAACAGGTCCTCTACCGCCCCACCCAACTCGCCGACCTCCTGACCGGAGCCTGAACGCGAACTCGTCTGGCGGCAACGCGTGAGCTAGAGTCGACATGTCCGCGGGAGCTCGCAGGGAGTGGGCTGAGAGGGTGACTCGCCGTCACCGACCGCTGAACCTGAATCGGGTAATTCCGGCGTAGGGAGGAGGCCCTGATGGAGTCCGTGTGGGTGAACGGTGCGGCGGTCGACGTGCCGGCCGGCAAGTCGGTGGCCGAGCTGATCTCGGAGTACTCCGACCGCACCACCGGGATCGCGGTCGCGGTGAACCAGAACGTACTGACCAAGGCCGAATGGGCGCAGACCACCGTGCGCCCGGGCGACCGGGTCGAGATCGTCAGCGCGACGCAAGGAGGCTGACGATGGACGATCCACTGGAGCTCGGCGGGCGCACCTACAACTCCCGTCTCATCATGGGGACCGGCGGTTCGGCCAACCTGGAGGTACTGGAAGAGGCATTGATTGCCTCCGGCACCCAACTCACCACGGTCGCGATGCGCCGCCTCGGCACCGGGCACGAGGGCTCGGTCCTCGACGTGCTCAAGAAGCACAGCATCGACGTACTGCCGAACACGGCCGGCTGCCATACCGCCGCCGAGGCTGTACTGACCGCGAAGCTCGCCCGCGAGGCGCTGGAGACCGACCTGATCAAGGTCGAGGTCGTTGCCGACGACCACCTGCTGCTGCCCGACCCGATCGAGCTGCTCGATGCCGTGGATGCCCTGGTGGCGGACGGTTTCACGGTGCTGCCGTACACGAACGACGACCCGATCCTGGCCCGCCGGCTGGAGCAGGCGGGGTGCGCGGCCGTGATGCCGTTGGCCGCACCCATCGGTTCCGCGCTCGGCATCCGGAACCCGCACAACCTCGCGCTGATCGCCGAGGCGGCGAAGGTTCCGGTGATCGTCGATGCCGGCATCGGTACGGCGAGTGACGCCGCGCTGGCGATGGAGCTCGGCTGTGATGCGGTGATGCTCGCGACCCCGGTGACGCGCGCGGAGAAACCTGCCCTGATGGCTGCCGCGATGCGCGACGCCGTCTCC
>DASSDE010000837.1:0-3581 GCA_035697365.1 Kribbella sp.
GGGAAGTGCTCCTCGGACGCCTCCAGGATCTCCGCACGGATCCGCTTCAGCGCGGCGCCGAGCAGCCCGGCGATGTGGTCGGACCACGGCCCGCTCAACGATGTCGCCACGTCATTGACGGAAGTCATAAGGCCACTTTACTATCTAACTAGTAAGGTCGCTTTACTTCCGGGGGGAAGATCATGCGCAGCACGCTGGAACCGCTCGGCCGGGACGCTCTGGGGGAGGAGGCCCTGACCGCGCTCGTACGGACGATCACCGGGGATCCGGCGGCCGTACCGGGCGCGGTCCGGGTCGAGCCGGTCGACTACCCGATCGGTACGCCGAGCACCGCGTCGCTGCACCGTGTGTTCGGTACGACGACCGGGGACGCGAACTGGTCGTGCTTCGTGAAGAAGTTCCAGTCGGTCCTGCACTGGCCGATGATCGACCGGCTGCCCGCGGACTTCCGCCGGCTCTTCATTCACAACCTTCCCTGGCAGTTGGAGATCGCGGTGCACCGCAGCGACGTCGCCGACCTCCTGCCCGAGGGCCTGCGGCTGCCGGTGGCGTACCGGATCGACGTGTACGACGACGACCGCGCCACGTTGTGGATGGAGAACGTGGTCCAGGCGTGGGGCCCGTGGCCGATCGAGCGATTCGAGCGGGCGGCGTACCTGCTCGGGCGGCTGTCGGCGCGCCGGCGACCGGATCGCGTGCAGCCGTTCCTCCCCCGCGGTCACGTCACGACACCGGGCGTCGGGCTGCGGTTCTACGCGACCGGCCGGATCCTGCGTACGGCACTCCCCGCGCTCGCGGACCGGCAGACGTGGCGGCACCCGCTGCTCAGCGCCGCGGTCTGCAACCTGGGCGATCACGCGCTGCGGGACGATCTGCTCGAGCTGGGCGAGCGCGTTCCTGCCGTACTGGATGCTCTTGATGCGCTGCCGCAGTGCTACCAGCACGGAGACGCCAGCCCGCAGAACCTCTTGGTGCCGTACGACAGCCCGGACGAGTTCGTGGTGATCGACTGGGGCTTCGACTGCCCGCAGGCCGTCGGGTTCGACCTGGGGCAGCTGTTGATCGGCCTCGCGCACGCGGGCGAGCTGGCGCCGGAGGCGTTGCCCGCCGTGCACAAGGTGATCCTCAAGGCGTTCCAGGACGGTCTTCAGGCGGACGGGATGCACGTGTCCGAGGGCGAGGTGCTGTACGGGTACCTGGGCTCGCTGCTCGTCCGCGCGGCGTTCACCGCGCTGCCGCTGGAGCTGTTCGGCAAGGCGGACGCGTCGCTGGAGCTGTTCGAGCAGCGGGTCCAGCTGACCAGGGCGATCGTCGACCTGGTCTCCCCCGTCGTCTGACCCGATCACATCTCAGTCGTGTCACAGCTGCAACGAACGACCTGTCTCCGGGTATCCCTTGTGCGTGAGGAACCTGAGCAGATACGCGACAGTGGCCCTGTGCACAACAGTGGCGGGATTCGTGCTGGCCGGGTGCGGCAGCGAGTCAGGAGCCGGCGGCGGCACGCCGACCTCGCCCAGCAACACCAGCAGTACGCCTCCGCCGACGCTGCCGTCGGTGACGCAGTCCGCGCCGGTCGGCGCCGGTCTGCCGCTCACCGTGTCCAGAACCGGTGGTTTCGCGGGCTTCGACGACCAGGTGCAGATCGGCACCGACGGTGTCGCGACGGTGAGCTCGCGCGGCAAGGAGACGCTGCGGTGCAAGCTCGACCCGACCCTGCTGACCACGATCACCACAGCCGCCGAAAAGGTCGACTGGGCAAGCCTTGTGGCGACGAAGCCGTCCACGCGGCACCCGGACGACATGATCGTCGCGGTCTCCGCGAACGGTAAGACCGCCCGCCTCGAGGACCCGAAGCTCAAGCCGTTGGCGGCCCCGGTGAGCAAGCTGCTCACCGAAGCCGCCATTCCCCCGGGCAAGCTCTGCAAGCAGATCTAGCGCGGGGACTCCGGGGCGCGCGGACCTTGGGCGGAGGCCGCGCGCGCCCCGGACGTTCTTCAGCTGACGGTCAGGGCGGTGTCGTCGACGACGAAGCTCGTCTGCGCCGAGGAGTCCTCCTGGCCGACGAACCTGATCGTGACGGTCTTGCCCTTGTACTGCGTCAGGTTCACCGACTTCTGCACGTACGACGTGTTCTTGTTCAGGTTCGAGTACGTCGCCAGCGTGCTCGTCGTCGAGCCGTTGACGACCTGGACCTTCGCGGTGTCGTACGCGACCGTACGGGTGGTTTCCGCGGTGTCGATGCGGATCCAGAAGGTCAGGCTCGCGGACGTCGCCGACGCCGGGATCGCGACCGACTGGCCGACGTTCTCG
Source organism: Kribbella sp. (assembly GCA_035697365.1). Classification (GTDB taxonomy): domain Bacteria; phylum Actinomycetota; class Actinomycetes; order Propionibacteriales; family Kribbellaceae; genus Kribbella. Next base: position 2,311 of record DASSDE010000837.1, read on the forward strand.
GTGGTGGCGCGACCGTTGCCCTGAAGCCACAGTTTCCAGCTACCGGTCCGCGCCGGACGGCCGGTGTTGTTGGTGATCGGGCCGGCGGTACCGGTCCAGTTCACCGCGCCGGACTCGAAGCCCGGGTTCAGCAGCAGGTTGTCGCCGGTCGGGGGCGGCGTGGTGCCACCACCGCAGGCGGCCGACCCGGCCGGGACCGCGATACCGCTGAACGCGGCCTCGATGCCCTTGCACTCGGCGGAGTCCGCGCCGTACAGCTCCTTCGCGGAGGTGATCGCGCCTTCGCGCGCGTCCTTGTAGGTGCTGCCCGAGCTCAGCTTGGTGCTCAGCGTGCGGTACCAGACCTTCGACGCCACGTCCCGGCCGACGCCGGCGAACGTGGTCCCGTTGCAGGCGGTGCTGTTGTAGTTGACACCGTTGATGGTCTTGCTGCCGGTGCCCTCGGAGGCCAGGTAGAACCAGTGGTTCAGCGGGCCGGACGAGTAGTGCGGGTCCAGGCCACCGGTGCTGGTGGACCAGCAGTCGACGCTGGCTCCGTCCTTCGACGGCTTGTCCATGTAGCGCAGCGGCGTACCGTCGCCGTTGATGTTGATCTTCTCGCCGATCAGGTAGTCACCCGGGTCGCTGGCGTTGTTCGCGTACCACTCGACCATGGTTCCGAAGATGTCCGACGTCGATTCGTTCAGGCCGCCCGCGTCGCCGGAGTAGTTCAGGTTGGCGGTTGCCTCGGTGACACCGTGGCTCATCTCGTGGCCGGCCACGTCGATCGCGGTCAGCGGGTGCGTGTTGCTGATCCCGTCGCCGTACGTCATCTGGGTACCGTCCCAGAACGCGTTCACGTACGCGTTGCCGTAGTGCACGCGGGATCGAGCGCCCTGGCCGTTGTTGAAGATGCCATTCCGGCCGTGGACGTTCTTGTAGTAGTCCCAGGTCAGCTGGGCGCCGTAGTGCGCGTCCACCGCGGCGGTCGCGCGGTCGGAGGCGGCGCCGCTGCCCCAGGTGTCGTCGGCGTCGGTGAACGTGGTGCCGTTCCCGGACGTCGAGCCCTTCAGGTCGGTGGTGTAGTTGCCACCCCGGGACGGGTCGGTCATCGAGAAGTTGCCGGACGAGCCCGACGTACCGATGGTGACCTTGCCGGCGTACATCGAGTTGCCGGTACCGGCCTTGATCTCGTCGTCCTGCGCCAGCACCTTGCCGGACTTGGCGTCGATGAACGAGTGCAGCACCGACGGGGTCTGGTCGGGCTTCACGCCGGTCGTGACGACCTCGTA
>DASSDE010000838.1:0-2697 GCA_035697365.1 Kribbella sp.
GGCGGGCTGTACGGCGTGGCGATCGGCGGCCTGTTCGCGGGCGAGTCGATGTTCCACCACAAGACCGACGGCTCGAAGGCGGCCGTCGAGGGCACCATCGAGCTGCTGAACGACGAGTACGCCGCGGACCGGGTCTTCGACATCCAGTGGGTCACCGACCATCTCGCCACGCTCGGCGCCGCCTCGATCCCCCGGGAGACCTACGTACGGAGGGTTGCGCGCGCCGTCGACGTACCGCTGCCGAAGGCCTTCAGCTGAGTCCCACGAACGCCGCCATCTGCCGCGACGCCGACGTGAAGAACTCGTCCGCAGGATCCATCGAACCGACCAGCTGACCGAACAGCTCGAAGCTGATCATCCCGAACAGCTGCGTCCAGGCGATGACCGTTCGCACCAGTACGGCAGGTGGCAGGCCGGGCGCCAACGCGACCAGGACCTCCGTCTGTTGAGCCAACGCCCCAGTCGGCGCGGGCGCATCAGCCGGTGGAGTGAGCCGCCCAGCCGCGTGCGCGCGCTGCAGTAGGCCGAGCAGCAGCAACGGCACCCGGCTCGCCGGCTGCACCGTGGTCTGCGGCGCCTGGTACCCACTGATCGGTGAGCCGTAGATCAGCGCGTACTCCTGCGGATGCGCCCGCGCCCATTCCCGTACGGCGGCGTATATCGCGATCCAGTTGTCGAGCGGATCGCCACCCGTGGCGGCGCCCTCTGCCGCTGTGCCGAGCGCGTCGTACGCGTCGATGATGAGCGCGGTGAGCAGCTCGTCGCGACTCGCGAAGTACCGGTAGAGCGCCGACGAGACCATCCCGAGCTCGCGCGAGACCGCCCGCAGCGAGAGGGCCTCCGCGCCGACGGTCGCCAACTGCTGCCGGGCAGCCGTCTTGATCTCCTCGGTCAGCTCGGCCCGGGCTCGCTCACGGGCAGTACGTCCGGCGTTCATGAGCCCAGTCTGCCACAAAACCGAGAGCAGTGCTCTTGACAGTGATCGGCGCTCTGGTGTTCACTGATCACAACAGAGAGCACCGCTCTCACACAGCAGAAAGTGATCGCCGCCATGACCGAGTACCAGCAGATCTACGACAGCAAGCGCGTCGTCACCGCCAACGAGGGCAGCATGCGGGTCTTCAACAAGATCGTCGCGCGGCTGACGAAGCTCGGTCTGAGCCTGATGGGCAGCCGGGTCCTCTCGGTCCAGGGCCGGAAGTCCGGTGAGTGGCGCAGTACGCCGGTGAACCTGCTCGTGATCGACGGCCAGCGCTACCTGGTCGCGCCGCGCGGCCACACCCAGTGGGTGAAGAACCTGCGCGCCAGCGGCACCGGCCGGCTGCAGCTCGGCGGCAAGGTGGAGACGTTCCGCGCCGAGGAGCTCGCGGACGCCGACAAGATCCCGGCGCTCCGGCTGTACCTGAAGAAGTGGGCCTGGGAGGTCGGAGCGTTCTTCAGCGGCGACGTGAACAAGAACTCCCCCGAGGAGGTCCTGCACCACATCGCCCCCGGCGTGCCGGTCTTCAAGATCAACTAGTGGTAGGCGGCCGCCTGGATTCGGTACAGCTCGGCGTAGTGGCCGTTGCGGGCGATCAGCTCCTGGTGGGTCCCGGTCTCGACGACGTGAGCGCCGTCCAGTACGACGATCAGGTCAGCCATCCGTACCGTCGAGAACCGGTGTGAGACCAGGATCGTGATCCGGCCCTCAGCAGCGTCCTTCGCCGCTGCGGCGTATCGCTCGAAGAGGGCGTGCTCGGTCTCGGCGTCCAGCGCGGCGGTCGGCTCGTCGAGGACGAGCAGCAACGGCCGGTCCCGCATGAACCCACGGGCGAGCGCCAGCTTCTGCCATTGTCCGAAGCTGATCTCGGCACCCTCCGGCCAGGTCGACCCGAGCTGCGTGTCCAGCCCCGACTCGAGCCGCTCGAGCACATCCTCCGCGCCGGCTCGCCCAACCGCAGTGGTGACGGCCGGTACGTCGTCCAGCCGCGGCAGGTCGCCGAGCCCGACGCTGTGCGCCGCGCGGAACTCGAACCGGAAGAAGTCCTGGAATGCGCCCGCGATCTTCGCCCGCCACGCCTCCGCCGGGATCCGGTCCAGCGGCCGATCGTCCAGGAACACGTGCCCGCTGTCCGGCTCGTACAGCTTGCAGATCAGCTTCACCAGGGTGGACTTGCCTGCCCCGTTCTCGCCGACGACCGCGACGACCTTGCCGGCAGGCAGGTGCAGCTCGACGTCCTCGAGCGCCGGGTGATCGGATCCGGAGTACGAGAACGAGACGTTCTCCAGCCGGATGCCGTCGGTGAGCCGCTCGGGTGCCGGCTGATCCGCGGTCTTGTCGAACGAGGCGGCGTAGTTCTCGAGCCACACCAGCCGCCGCGACCCGTCCAGCCAGATACCGCGCAGGAATCCGATCTCGCCCACCGTCGCTCCGATGTACGACGACAGGCGCGCGCCGGCCGCGAGAATCAGCAACACGTCACCCACCGAACCGTGCAGCCCCGACGCGACGAACAGCACCGCACCGACGTACGCCGCCCCGAACACCGCCCATGCGAGCGCATGCCACGCGGCACTGATCCAGCGCGCGGCAGCCATCGGGGCATACCACTGCTCCCACTCGCGACGACGACCCGTCACGAGATCGGGCCCGATGCCGATCACCCGAACCTCCTTGCCGGGCGCGGGTGTGGTCGCGGTCTTGAACAGGTGCTCAGC
>DASSDE010000839.1:0-5591 GCA_035697365.1 Kribbella sp.
GAGTGCCTGCTGCTGCGGTTCTTCGCGGGCCTGTCGATCGGCGAGACCGCCGCCGCGATGGAACGGACCGACGGCGCGATCAAGCAACTTCAGTTCCGCGCCACCAACCGGTTGCGCCGGATCCTCAAGGACCTTCGCTGAGCGCCCGCTGAGCAAGGGCATTGCCGGTTCGTGAAGGCGAGCGAAACACCGGACTCGAGTGCTTGCGCCACCCCCTACCTTCCGGTAGGAAGGCGGGTGCCATCCGGCTCACGGCCGGGAATCCGGCCCCGACAACTTCAACCAGGGCAGCGAGTCAGAGCGCTCAGGCAACGAGTCCGGTGGTGACTACGGTCAGCGTGGGGACTCCGGAAGCAGTTATGGGTCAGGGGATTCCGGCGACTCCGGGGACGACTCGCGCGGTGGCAGCAACTACGGGTCGGACAGCTCGGACAATTCGGGCGACGACGACAGCAACAGCAACTACGGAAACTGATCGGGGAACTGCGAACATGGGTGTATTCGACAACATCAAGGACGCCGCCGAGAACCTGAAGGACAAGGCGGCCGACCTGGTCGACGGTCACGGCGACAAGGTCGGCGAGGGCCTGGACAAGGCCGGCGACTTCGTCGACGAGAAGACCGGCGGCAAGTACGGCGACAAGATCGACGGCGGTGTGGACAAGGCCAAGGACGGCCTGGACAACCTCGACGGCCAGAACGACGACATCCCTGACAACCAGGGCTGATCCGAAGCCGTTGCACCGAGGCGGTCGTGGACAGGTTCCACGGCCGCCTCAGGCTTGAAACGCCTGCACTGTAAGTCCCGACGGAGACTCCCCCGCGCCTCGGCCAACCCCGCTTCGACGATCTCCTCACAGGCCCGCACCTGCTCGGCGAACGCCGCGGGCGAGGTCTTCGGGCGGATCGTGCTCGGGCCGGGCTAGTCCGCATCGAGTTCCGAGATGGAGGCGAGCTCGATCAAGCGTTCGGCCACCTGGGCGCAGCGCTCCTCGGCGCGGCTGCGGGATGCGCCGGCGTAGCGCAGTCGCGCTGTGGCGGTCAGGGGGTCGGAGTGCACCTCGATCAGCGCGCCGCCCGGCCGCGGCTGCACCTTGACGGTCACACGGACCCAGCCGCCCAGACCGCTGCGCAACCGGAGGATCAGCTCGTCCTCAGGCCGCCAGCGCTCGACCAGTGCAACCGTCAGGTGCCGGTTCTGGGCGTGGCGCATCCGCGGCTCCTCGCCCTCGTACCGCTGGACGACGCTGCCCTTCTGCGGCCAGTTGGACGAGGCCCGGACCTGCGGCGGCACCGTGACCATCCAGTCCACGAATGTCCGCGGGTCCCGGATCACGTCCATGACGGCATCCACGCCAACCGCGCCGAACCGCCATGCCATGACCATCGAATGCCGCTTCCCTGTCCGCTGCACGTACTGGATCCCGTGTCTATCAGCTACCAGGTCCGCCAGGCACCTTTCCCCACAAACCGCTGAACCCTCAACGAATCTTTGCGACCCGGTTGGTCAATTGGTACGCCGGTACTGCGACGGCGGTGACGACCACGTGCATGAGCATCAGGCCGAGGACCGCGGTGGTGCTGGTGTCCGGGATGAATTTGGTTGCCAGGAGCAAGAGGTCGGGGATCATCGAGAGAACGAGGACCGCAGGGACCAGGCGACGCAATACGGAGCGCGGGTCGGTGGAGCGGCGGGCGACAGTTGTCCAACCGGTATAGCCCACCGCGATGCCGATCAGGGTGAACGGGAGGAAGACCGGCGCGGTCAGCGGCCGGAACCCGGGGTCGGCACCGAGCGCGACGGTGCCCCGGGAGACCAGGTAATTCAGGGCGGCGGCGATCACCGCGGCGCCGAGCAGGACGACCACGCGGCGACGGCCCAACGCCACCGGTTGCTGCTGCAGATCGATCGAAGTCATCGCAGGACCCTCCGTCTATCAGTACGTATCTCGTACCAATATGACGGTAGTCGAGCACTCGGCCGACCACCAGGGGTGCGGCAAAATCAGTCCGAAACTCGTACTGTCAGTCCTCGTGGCCGGCGATCACGGCGGTCAGCAGCGCGCCGAGGGTGTCGCGCTCGGCCGGTTCGAGCACCTGCAGCATCCGCCGTACCTCGGTCCGCAGCCGGCGCTCGAACTCCTCGGCAACCTGCGCGCCGTGCTCGGTCGGAGTGACCACGAAGTTCCGCCGGTCGCTCTCGTCGGGTACCCGGACCACCAGACCGGCCGTCTCCATCCGGGCGATCACGCCCGTCATCGTCGACTTGGTCAGCCGCAGCGCCGACCCGAGGCCGAGCATGTTCGTCGGCTGCCGGTGCAGGATGAACAGCAGCCGCGCCTGCTGCATCGTCAGCCCGAGATCCGAGCCGATCCGCTGGTACTCCTCGGTCACCGCGGTGGCCGCCCGGATCAATGCCGGCCCCGCCGCGAGCGCCTTCGTCCTGGCCACCGTCCATCCTTTCTGTCCCCCGTGCGATCGGCCCCACCCTAGCCCCGGTAGGATGGGGCGCAGCTTGACCGGCGGTGGGGCTCGCCGGATCGAACTGTCGTCGTCCGGCGGCCAACAGTCCCTACCTGAGGAACCTCTCGGCGCCACGCCGGGAGGTCAGTACAGGTAGGAGGCCTGTCTGTGGAGCAACACCCCGTCAACCCCTTGCCCAGGGGTCCGGTCGACTCTGACGTCGATCTGCGCATCGACGGCCGCGAGCGGCGCGCGCACGACCCGAAGATCCTCGGCGTGATCGCCGCCGGCGGCGCTGTCGGCGCGTCGGCCCGCTATCTCGTCGGCGTCGGCTGGCCGACCCCGCCCGACGGCTTCCCGTTCGGCACGATGGTCATCAACGTGGTCGGCTGTGGCCTGATCGGGATCCTGATGGTGCTGGTGACCGACGTCCTCACGCAGCAGCGCCTGCTGCGGCCGTTCCTCGGTACGGGGGTGCTCGGTGGGTTCACGACGTTCTCGACGTACGCCGTCGACATCCAGCACCTGGTCTCCGGGCGGCACGCCGGGACCGCGCTGCTGTACCTGGTCACGACCATCGTCGGCGCGCTGCTCGCGGTCCGCGTGACCGTGACGGCGACGCGTGGGCTGATCACCTGGAGGTCCCGATGAGTCGGCTCCTGCTGGTGATCGCCGGCGGTCTGATCGGGGCGCCGTTGCGGTACGTCGCCGACCGGGCCGTCCAGGCGCGTCACGACTCGCTGTTCCCGTGGGGGACGTTCAGCGTCAACGTACTCGGATCGCTGGTGCTCGGGTTCCTGGCCGGTGCGTCGTCCGCCCTCCCGCACGGCGTGCAACTGTTCGTCGGCACCGGCTTCTGCGGGGCGCTCACGACGTACTCGACGTTCTCCTACGAGACCATCCGCCTGTTCGAGGACCGCGCCCGCTTTCTCGCCGTCGCCAACGTCACCGCCAGCATCGTCGCCGGCCTCGGCAGCGTCTTCCTCGGCGCCACCATCAGCCAAGCAATCTGGCCCTGATCCGCACTCAACGGCGCTCCTGCGTGCGTACCAAGGTGTACCGCTGCTCGAGCCGTTCCACGCTCAGGTCGTCGGCCCGGACGAACGCGGCAGGCACCTCGACAGCCTCGCCGACGACGAACGGCAGCCTGTGCACCGGCAACGTGTTGGTCACCGCGGACGACTCGAAGTCGACGTCCTGGCACCCCTCAAGGTCCGGACGCGCCGCCCCGTCCACAGTCCAGCCGCTACTCCCCCGCGCGAGAAGAGCCTCGCGATCACCGGACGCAGTCGAGGTCACCGCGCGCACCGACGACGTCCGCCAGTCCGCGCCGAGCTGGATCTCGTACCCGACCGACCAGGTCGACGAGTCCTCGCGAGCCGTCGTACGGCCCCGGAGCCGCCCGGGCTTCGCGAACAAGACCTCGAATCCGACACGTACGCCGACGTGGCTCCACGAGGCTGTCGGAGGCAACGCGCGTAGGTCCATGCGCAGACCCTAGCCGCCCGTGATGAACTGGGCGCGTGATGATGCTCGACCGGTCTGAGTCTGCGTTGGGGATTGTGCTCGGGTCACGGTTCTATCGGTCGGCGTTCGTCTCGTTGCTGATTGCCGGGGTCGGGGTGTCGTCGGCAACGCCGCAGCTGACGCTGTTCCTGGTCCGTGAGCTGCACACTCCGCTGCCGGTGGCCGGGTTGTACTACGTGACGAACCTGGCCGCGCCGATCGCCGGGTTCCTGGTCGGGCGGTGGTCGGACCGTAGCCACGACCGGCTGTTGTGGTTCCGGATCTGCGCGCTGATCGGTGCGGCCGGCTGGCTGGCGATGGCGTCGTCGACCGCAATCTGGATGCCGTTCGTGATCAGCGCGCTGGCGCTGAGCGTGGCCGGTGGCTCGATGGCCCAACTCTTCGCCGCCTGCCGGGACGAGTTGAGCCGGCATCCGACCCGGGCGGAGAACCGGGTGATCGCGACGATCCGGATGGCGTTCACCACCGGCTGGATCCTCGGGCCGGTGTTCGGCAGCTGGTTCGGCGGCGTCTTCGGCCTCCGTCCGTTGCTGGTCGCAACAGCGGTCTGTGTGTTCGGCCAGGTGCTCCCGCTCGGCCGGCAACACGTCGAGCGGTACGAAGGTCCGCGAACCGACGCGGCACCGGAACGGCGGCGGATCGACCACATGCTGCCGCTGCTGATCTTCACCGCGGTGTGCGTCCTGGCGATGACCGGGGACACGATCAAGTTCGGCTATCTCCCGATCTACATGGCCGAGCAGCTGCACGTGTCCGACACGCTCCGCGGCCTCGTGATCGGGATCCAGCCGCTGCTCGAGCTCCTGCTGCTCCCGGTCGTCGCCCGGCTCGCCGACCGGTACGGCGCGATGCGCGCGATGACCGTCGGCGCCGTCCTCGGACTGGCCGGCAACATCGCGTACGCACTGAGCACGTCCGTCGCGGGACTCTTCCTCGGCCAGGCCCTGACTGCCGGACTCTGGGCCTGCGTCGGCGCGCTCGGCGTCTCGATCGCGCAGCGCCTCTACCCCGAAGGCGTCGGCACCGCGTCCGGCATCTTCCTCAGCGCGATCCCCCTCGGCTCCGCGATCGGCGGCACCATCGGCGGCATCGGCGTCGCCGCGATCGGCCTCCCGCACGTCTTCTTCGTCCCGGCCTGCCTGACCGCGCTGGCGATAGCGGCCTTCACCGTCCTGAGCATCCGCGAGAGCGCTCAGCCAGGTGTCGCCGGCGACTGATCGACCAGGTGCGAGATCCGCCGGACCAACAGGTTCGCACCGGCGTCGCGGAGCAGGTCCGCGGCTCGCCGCGCGGTCCGCCGGGCCAACTCGTCGTCCTGCTCGGCCTGATGGATCAGCGCCAGGATCGACGTCGCCTCGGCCTCCAGGACGACCGCTCCCAGCTCGCGGACGACCGCCAGGGCGGCGGCGATGTACTGCTTGGCACCGGCCAGATCGCCTTGCTCCAGGCAGATCTCGGCGAGCGTTCCGCGGACGATCGCACCGCCCAGCCGGTTGCCCGCCGACCGATAGAGCGCAACCGCGTCCAGCGCAGCCGACCGGGCAGCCTCCAGCTCACCCAGGTGGTAGAGGCAGTCCGCCACGTTGTTCAGCGTGTCCGCC
>DASSDE010000840.1:0-3229 GCA_035697365.1 Kribbella sp.
AAGTGGAGCAACGACCAGCAGGCGATCCTGTACCCGTCGGGTTCCTGGATCGAGAACGAGATGAAGAAGGCCACCAAGGCCGGCTTCGACATGAAGGGCATCCCGGAGCCCACGCTGACCGCGAACTCCAAGCTGCCGTACGAGACCCTGCGCAGCGCGGCCGGTGAGCCGTTCATCGTGCCGGCCAAGGCCAAGAACGTGGCCGGTGGCAAGGAAGTACTGCGCGCGATGCTGTCCAAGGACGCGGCGACCAACTTCGCCAAGACCCGGCTGGCACCGACGATCGTCAAGGGCCTGGTGCCGGCGGACGGCTTCGGCTCGACCGCTCTGCAGTCGCAGACCGCGATGCTCGACGCGGCCGGCACCAACGTCTTCGACTACCAGTTCATCACGCTGTACGGCACGAACCCCGACCAGCTCGTGGTCTGGAACTCGTTCCTGTCCGGCAAGCTGGACGCGGCCGGCCTGACCAAGGGCCTGCAGCAGATCACCGACAAGGTGCGCAACGACAGCTCCGTCAAGAAGATCCCGGTCACGAAGTGACCGTGACGCAAGACGTCGTACCGGGTGGTGGGCCGCAGCGGCCCGCCGCCCGGCGGCGCCGGCCGCTGACCTTCGACCGGATCAGCTTCATGGTCGTGTTCCTCGGTCTGCCGCTGGCGGTCTTCCTGATCTTCGTGGTCTCCCCGTTCGTGCAGGCGCTGTACTACTCGCTGACCGACTGGTCCGGATTCAGTGCAGGACAGAACTTCGTCGGCTTCGACAACTACGTGAAGCTGTTCCACGACGACATCTTCCTGAAAGCGGTCCGCAACAACGTCGAGCTCGCGATCGTCGTACCGCTGGTGACGATCGTGCTGTCGCTCACCCTGGCGACGCTGGTGACGATCGGCGGCTCGGGCACCGGTACGGTCCGCGGGCTGCGGAACTCCGGCTACTACCGGATCGTCTCGTTCTTCCCGTACGTCATCCCCGCGATCGTGATCGGCCTGATCTGGGCCCAGGTGTTCACGCCCGGCTCGGGTGTGCTGGACGCGGTGCTGTCCAAGATCGGGCTGCACGGGTTCGAGAACTACGCCTGGCTGGGCGACGCGCGGACCGCGATGCCGGCCTCGATGTTCGTGATGATCTGGGGCTTCGTCGGCTTCTACATGGTGCTGTTCATCGCGGCCATCCGGGGTATCGAGCCCGAGGTGTTCGAGGCGGCCCGGATCGACGGCGCCGGCCGGTTCCGGACCGCGGTCTCGATCACGCTGCCGCTGATCCGCGACAACGTGCAGACGGCCTACATCTATCTCGGGATCGCCGCGCTCGACGCCTTCGTCTACATGCAGGCGCTGAACCCCGGTGGTGGCCCGCAGAACTCGACCCTCGTGATGCCCCAGCAGCTGTTCACCACGGCCTTCACCAAGGGCCAGTTCGGATATTCGACGGCAATGGGCGTGATCCTGGCCGCCGTCACGATGCTGTTCGCGCTCCTGGTCTTCCTGGTGAACGCCCTGACCGGCGGACGTGAGCGAAAGGTACGCCGATGACAACCACCGTCGACCGGGCCGAACCGGTCGCCCGGCCCCGCGTGCCCGGCAGGCGCACCCGGGAGGGCAAGGGCGTCGCCACGACCGCGCACGTCGCGCTGATCCTGTGGTCGCTGTTGGTGATTCTTCCGCTGCTGTGGACGCTGCTCTCCTCGTTCAAGTCGACGCAGGAGGTCCTGGGCAACCCGCTGACGCTGCCGCACAAGCTGCGGTTCGAGAACTACTCCAACGCCTGGACGACGGCCGGCATCGGCCGGTACTTCGCGAACACCGTGATCGTCGTGGGCTGCGCGTTGGTGCTGGTGATGGTCCTCGGCGCCATGTGTGCGTACGTGCTGGCCAGGTTCACGTTCCCCGGCAACCGGCTGATCTACTACTCGATGCTGGCCGGACTGACCTTCCCGGTCTTCCTGGCGATCGTGCCGCTGTTCTTCACACTGAAGAACTTCGGCCTGCTCAACACCCTGCCAGGGCTGATCATCACCTATGTCGCGTTCGCGCTGCCGTTCACCGTCTTCTTCCTGCACTCCTTCTTCAAGGCGCTGCCGGGCGAGATCTACGAGGCGGCGCAGATCGACGGGGCCGGCGAGTGGCGCACGTTCTTCTCGGTGATGCTGCCGATGGCGCGGCCGGGGATGGCCTCGGTTGCCATCTTCAACTTCCTCGGCCTGTGGAACCAGTTCCTGCTGCCGGTCGCGCTGAACACCGACTCGAAGAACTACGTGCTCTCGCAGGGCATGGCGTCGTTCGCGTCGCAGGCCGGTTACGCGGTGGACTTCGGTGCGCTGTTCGCAGCCGTGGTGATCACGGTGGCGCCGGTGCTCGTGGTCTACATCATCTTCCAGCGGCAACTGCAGGTCTCGGTCACCGCCGGCGGTGTGAAGTAGCACGCTCGACTACGCTGGGCGGTATGCACGTCGACGAACGGACCGCACGGGAACTGCGGGGCCTGGCACGGGTTCTGGTGCGGTCCGGGTACGCCGACCACGCGACGATCACCGCCGCGCTGACGGAGGCGGTCCAGGAGGACGCGCCGTCGATGGACGCCGCGAGCCTGGTGCCGCTGCTGATCGGTGAGGCGGTGATGGACCTCGACGCCGACGCGGCGGACTGGCCCGCCACGACCGATCCGGACCGGCTCGAGGTCGTTCTGACCGAGCTCGAGCGCCTGGGGCTGGTGGTGGTCCGCTACACGTCGGACCACCACGCCGCACGCCAGGCGCTCGAGGCCGCCGGCGATCCGCAGGGCCTGGTGTTCTTCACCGACACCGATGTCTGGCACGCGGTCGACTTCGGCATGCTCGAGCTGAAGCTCTGGCACCCGGACACGGCCAACGTGGCTCCGGGGGAGCCGCTGCTCGAGGACGTCCTCACACTGCTCAACGAAAGCGGTCTCCCGTCCGTCTTCGACGAGGGCCGGATCGAGGTCACCCTCACCTGGCACCGCCGGGTGACGCTGTGACGTTCGTGCAGCCGGGCTCGGCGGTCCGGCAATTGGTCTGGGAGGCGGTCCCGGACCAGTACGCGGCACCGCGCGTCTACGCCAGCCGGACCGACGCCCAGGCGTACGCCAACGAGACCGGCGGCCGGATCCAGCTCCTGGTCACCTTCCCCGAGGGGAACGTCCGGCTCGGCCCGCCGCCGGCGCTGCCGATCGCCCCTGGAGATATCGTCCGGCGGGTCGCGTACCGCCT
>DASSDE010000841.1:0-2486 GCA_035697365.1 Kribbella sp.
GGTGCTGACCTCGGACGGGATGACGTCGGACTCGTTCGGCTGCAGCAGTACGTCGTCGAAGGTGAGGCCGAGGACGGCGAACTTGTCGGGAACTCCAGCGGGGGTGATGTCCATGAGGAAAACTAGCACCTTCGTACGGCGGACGCGGAACCTCATCTTATCCGCGCCCTTACCAGACCCCGAATCCGCCGTCCACAGGCAACCGCCCGCCGCGGGGTGCGCGACGGGCGGTGCGGTGTGCGGTCAGGTCGACCGGCTACTTCCTCTTGTCGGTCGGCGCGTTCACGATGCCGAGGATCGCCAGCAGGGAGCTGTCGTCGGTGGAACCGTGGGTCCGCGCGATCGCGGCGTGCTTGCCCTCTGGGTACCGCCCGCTGGAGTGCTTGCCCTTCGCGTAGGTCGTGCGCACCGAGCCGGTGCTGACCTTGCCGCTGGAGTGCTTCGCGGCCTTGATCGCGGCTGCCTGCTTGGCCTTCGCCGTGGCCCTGGCCTTGGCGGCGGCCTTGGCCTTCGCCGAACTCCGGGCCTTGGCGGTTGCCTTCGGCTTGCCGGCCGCGGGCTCGCCGGACTTCCCGAAGAACTGCTCGGCGCTGACGATCGGCGGCTGCTGACCGGTCGGCGTCGGCAGCGCGCTCGGATCCCCGACCGTGTCCACGATCTGGTCCACCACGGTGCCGATCGAGTTCGGTACCGCCGACAGGTCGCTGGTCACCGGGTCGGTACCCGGCGTGGTCGTCCCGGCCGGGTCGGTGCTCGGGTCGACGCCACCGGTCTCACCGGCCGGCGGCTTGGTCGTCCCGTCGGCAGGCGCCGTGGTGTCGCCGGTGGTGGTGTCGCCGGTGGTCGGGTCGCCGCTCGGCGCCGTCGTCGGGTTACCGCTCGGATCGCTGCTGTTGGAGTCGCTGCCGTTCGGATCGGTGCCGTTCGCGTCGCCACCCGGTGCGGTGGTCGGGTCCGACGACGAGCCGTCGTTCGTACTGCCGTTGTCCACGTTCTCCGGCGGAGTGGTGGCGCCCCCGTCCGTCGGTGCCGTGGTCGGAGCACCACTCGGATCGGTCGTCGGGTCCGCCGGCGTCGACGGAGCCTGGCTCGGTTCGTCGGTCGGTGCACTCGTCGGCGCGTCGGTCGGGTCGCTGGTCGGAGCGTCCGTCGTGGTGCTGTCCGTCGGTGCGGTCGTCTCGGTCGCGGACGGGTCCGTCTGCTCGTCGTCGTCCTGCGTCTGCTGCACCAGCGGCGGCGTCGGTGCCGTCGACTCGGGCGGCAGCGTGGCCACCATCGGCTTGTCCACCGGGAGTACCGGGAGCACCGGCGGGTCGACGGTCTTCTGCGCCTGGGGCGTGTCGGTCGGGTCGTCGTTCCCGGCCGAGTTGATGTGACCGGCCCGCGTCTTGTCCTGGAAGTCCTTGCCGACCTTGACGATCTTCGACCGGTCGACGACCGGCAGGCCGTCCAGGTCCTCCTTGGGGAAGCTGGTCTGCGGCCGGACCGCGTCGACCATCTTCTCGATGACCTTCTCGTACGGGGACAACGGGTCACCGTTGACCGCCGCCGCCACCCCGGAGACCGAGAGTGCGGCCACCGCGGCAACTCCGAACGCCAGACCACGGGTCGCCACCTTGCGGGCGAACGGGTCGGTGATCGGGTTCAGCGCGGCGCAGCGCGCCAGGAAGCTCTCCGGGTCGTCGATGGACTCCTCCGGGAGCTCGTCCTCGACCTCCACGGCCAGCCGCAGTTCGGCCAGCAGTGCGAGGGCGGGATCGTGCTCGCCCGCCGCACGGGCGGACTCCCCACCGGCGGCAAGTAGATCGAGCAGTGCGTCATCGGCCTCGATCGCGTCCAGGTCGAAACGGTCAGCCATGATGCCCCTCCCCTGCTCTTCCTCGTTCCAGCTGTGCTTCATGCCCCACAAACCCCCTGAGCGCGCTCAACGCCCGATGCTGTGCGACCCTCACCGCCCCCGGTGTCATCCCCAGTGCTCGGCCGGTCTCCTCGGCTGACATCCCCGCAACGACGCGCAGTCGAAGGATCTCGCGCAGTTTCTCCGGCAACCTGTCCAGCAGGGCCCAGGCCTGGGCCACCTCGGACTGCCGTACCGCACGCTCCTCAGGCGTCGGTGACTCGTCCGCGCCGTCCGGCAGGTCCGGCGTCGAAACGTCGGCGACCGCGAACGCACGCTGGGCATCGGCGACCTTGCGGGCCGCGATGCCGTAGACGAAAGCCTCGAAAGGCCTCCCCTCGTCCCGGTACCGGCCAAGTGCACCGAACACCGCGACGCAAACTTCCTGGGCGACGTCGTCGATCATGTCGGCGCCGCCGGGATAGGTCCACAGACGGGACCGGACGTAACGGTGCGCCACAGCGCGCACCCTGGTCAGTAGGTCGTTCAGAGCTGCACGGTCTCCAGCGCCGGCCAGCGCGGCAAGATCCCTGAGCTCGACCTGGGTGGTGTCAGGCACCCGGACCCCCTCGGACCTTCGTCACCGTCT
>DASSDE010000842.1:0-9517 GCA_035697365.1 Kribbella sp.
CGGAACCCGGTCCGCCCGGCCCACTCGATCATGTCCTCGCAGAGCCGTCGGCCGACACCGCGTCCGCGGGCCCTGCCGTCGACCATGAAGCTCGCGCTGGAGACGTGCGCGCCGGGGCCCGGGCGGTTCGGGTACATGTTCGCGCTGCCGAGAACGGTGCCGTCGGCATCGACCGCGACAGTTGTCCGCGCCATGGGTGAACTCGACGGCGACATCCACAGCGCCTCGGCCTGCTCCTTGGTGAGAGCCGGGTCGTACGTGTACGTCTCGCGCGCCGTGACGATCTCGTGGAAGAACGGCCAGATCGCCGTCCAGTCCTCGGGCCGGGCGTCCCTGATTTCGATAGTCATTGGGAGAAGCATCACCCGCGATGCACCCGATGCCAAGCCGATTCCACGGATAGGCTGAGTGGGGATGACCGACTCTGTGATCCACGGGCTGCCGCGCTGGACGCTGGCAGTGCCGCCGCTCGCCTTCGTCGTCCTGGCCGGGACCTGGCACCGCAATCTCGGCGCGATCCTGTTGATCCTGGTCTGCCTGGGGCTCGGCGCCGCGGTGATCGCGGCCGTGCACCACGCCGAGGTCGTCGCGCATCGGGTCGGCGAGCCGTTCGGCACGTTGATCCTCGCGCTGGCGGTGACGGTCATCGAGGTCGCACTGATCGTCACGCTGATGGCGTCCGGCGGCGACAAGGCCGCGTCGCTGGCCCGCGACACCGTGTTCGCCGCGGTGATGATCACCTCGAACGGCATCCTGGGTCTGGCGCTCGTCGTCGGTTCGCTGCGGCACCGCGTGCAGGAGTTTCGCGTCCAGGCGTCGTACTCAGCTCTCACTGTGATGACCGCTCTGGTGACGCTGAGCCTCGTGGTGCCGACGTTCACCACGAGTGCGGAGGGGCCGCGCTTCAGCCCTGCGCAGCTCGCGTTCGCGGGCGTGACGTCGCTGGTCCTGTACGGCGTGTTCGTGTTTGTACAGACGATCCGCCATCGGGACTACTTCCTGCCCGTCGCGCCGGACGGCGAGGTCGACGAGGACGAGGACCAGCACGCGGTCGCGCCGAGCACGAAGACCGCGGTGCTCAGCCTCGCACTGTTGTTCGTCTGCCTGATCTCGGTGGTCGGGCTGGCCAAGACCGTCTCGCCGAAGCTGGAGTCCGCGGTCGAGTCGGCCGGCGCGCCGTTGTCCGTGGTCGGTGTCGTGATCGCGTTGCTCGTCCTGCTGCCGGAGACGGTTGCCGCAGTACGCGCGGCACTGCGGAACCGCCTCCAGACCAGCGTCAATCTCGCCCTCGGGTCAGCGCTGGCCAGCATCGGACTGACCATCCCCGCGATCGCGATCGCCTCGATCTGGCTGAGTGGCCCGCTCGTCCTCGGGCTCGGTGGCAAGGAGATGGTGCTGTTCGCGCTGACCGTCGTGACCGCCATCATCACGTTGTCGACCGGCCGGGCGACGCTGTTGCAGGGCGCCGTTCACCTGGCGGTGTTCAGCGCGTTCCTGTTCCTCGCGGTAAGCCCCTGAGGTAGTCGGCCACCGCGTCCTGGTGGTTGTGTTCGGCCCAGCCCAGCGCGTTCCCGTGGTAGTTGAGGTCGCGCAACTCCGGGTCGGCACCGAGCTCGATCAGCTTCCGTACGGTCGCCAGATGGCCGTTCAACGCGGCGCGATGGATCGGCGCAGTGCTGCCGTACAGCCGGCCGAGGTCGTACCCCAGGCGTTGCAGCGGCTCCATCGCCTCGGTGCGACCGATCTCAGCCGCGCGTACCGGAAGGTGGCTGACCCGTGCCACCGCACGGGCGGCCAGCTCGGCGTCGACCTCGGGCATCTCACCGCGCATCGCCGCGGCGTACACCTCATGGACGTCGTCCAACGGGGCCGCCCCGTGCGCACGCAACAGCCCGGCGATCTCCGTATGCCCTTGGACGGCCGCGAGCTCGTACGGACGTTCGCCGCCGAACGCCGGATGCTGAGTGCCGGTGCCTTCCGGATCGGTGCCCTGGGCAAGGACCAGCTCGGCCCGGTGCAACAGACCGGCCCAGGACGCGAACACCAACTCGTCCTCGAGCAGTTGTCGCGGAGTGGGATGTGCGGTCGTCATGCGTTCGTGCCACGGTCCTCCGTCGCCGCGGCCGAGCCCGTACTCCAGCAGGAGTTCCAGATGCACGTCATCGTACGGCGGGGGACAGCCAGGCCCGCAGTTGTACATGGTCTGACTGTCGTTGGGGTCGGCGCCCGCGTCGAGCAGCAGCCGCGCCAACTCGACCCGGTGGCGGTGCGGTGGCTGATCGCCCTCGCCGCGGCCGAAGACGCCGGTGATGGCCGTGAACGGTGACGGCATGCCCTGCCACAGATAGCCGGCGTTCGGGTCGGCGCCGTTCTCGAGGAGCCGGCGCGCGATCTCGACCTGATGCGGCGCCTCGAGGCGGCTGTAGGTGAGATAGAGCAACGGCTCCCAGCGGAACGGTCCGCCCTCGGTACTCGCTGCGGAGAAGTCGATCCCGTCCAGGTCTCCGGCGACCACCTGGGTATAGATGTTGCTCTGGGCAATGTCCGGGAAGCTTTCCAGGAGTTCGCGGGCGGAGCGCTGTCGCGCGGGATCGTCCTGCCCGTAGTGCAGAGTTGCGAGCCGGAGGAACTCGTCCGCGCGTTGCTGCGGGGTCTCGAGCGGTCCACCCACGGACTGCCGGTGTGGCGAGCGGCTGTAGTGGTCGACCAGCTCCACGTGCCGCACGATCCGCGGCCAGCTGGGAAAGCCGTAGCTGCGGGCGATCACGAGTTGCGCGTCCGCCAGGTTCTGGACGGGATGGAACTCGTCGGCCAGCGCGGAGCTTTGGCCGGCGCGGACCTGTTTCAGCAGGGTTTTCGCCTGGCCGCGCAGATGGTCCAGGTTCGGGTCGTCCGGAAGACGTCGGGTCGGCATGGTCGGCATGGCCGACCTCCTCTCTACGAGCCTGCTGTCCGCATCGTCAGGCGAGAAAGGAGGTCAAACAGTGCACAGGGTGCAGCTCCTCAGGTGGGCTGAGCCCTTCCCGCGGACCGGTGGCACCCTGAGTGCCTACCTCGCACAGTAGCTCACCGCGGCTTTTCCATCCACCACTCGGTGAACTCGTAGGCGCGGTCCTTCTCCATCCGGATCACCCACAGGTTGCTGAACTCGCCCGGCGGATTCGTCAGGTACGTCGTCCAGCCGCGAACGAACGCCACGCCGTCGCCGAACCCCAGCACTTCGTACTCGAAGGTTGTCTCGCCCGGCGCGTCCGCGAGCTCGAGCCAGGCCTCCACGATCGCGTCCCGGCCGACCACCGGCGCCTCGTCCGGGCGCCGGTACATGGTCGCCTCCGCGGTCCACAGCGCGGCAATGTCCTTGCGGTCGTTGGATTCCCACGCCTTCCGGTACTTCTGGACCCACCGGTCGAGGTCCCTCTCCTTCACCGGATCCGCCGGTTGTTCAGTACGACGGCGGCCGGCCGCGCCAGTACGTCGGGATGCTCGCGCGGATCCGCGTCGTACGTGACGAGGTTGCCCGCACCGGTGAGGCCGAGGAAGTCCTGCGCGCCGGTCGATGCGGCGGTGATGGCCTGCTCGACCGACAGCCCGTGCTTGACGAGCATGTCGATCTCGCCGGCGACCGTGCCGACCACATCGGATCCGGTCAGTACGCGGACGCCGTGCCGCTCGGCCAGCGGGAGGATCGACGCGAGGTACGCCGAGCGTTCTTCGCGCCGGGCCTGTTGTTCGGGAGTCTCGTTCGGGCTCGGGCTTACCGACGCGGACAGCGTCGGGGTCCAGGCGCCGCCGCGCGCGCCGAGCGCCTCCAGGTCCCGTTCGGTGAGCGCCGTACCGTGTTCGACCGAGTCGATACCCGCCTGGATCAGCCCGCTCACGTGGTCGGTGTTGACGTGTGCCGCGACGCGGGCGTTGCGGGAGTGCGCAAGGTCGACCATCGCGGCGACCAGTTCGAGGTCGTACGTCGGACTGACCTTGCTGCCCCGGATCGGGCCGTCCGGACCGACCTCAGGGAAGTCGCCGACCAGCTTGAGCCAGGTCGCGCCGTCGGCGATCTCGGCCTCGACCGCGGCGAGCAGATCCTCTGGGGCGACCGGCTCATGGGCCTGCGGGAAGTACGCGCCGGCCGGTGCGAGGAAGCGTCCGGCTGCGAGCACGAGCGGGCGGTCGTCGTCCGCGGCCCGAGCGAGGCGCAGGGTGACGTCACGGTTGCCGCCGACGTCCCGAACCGCGCTGACTCCGGCTCCGGCCAGCTCGGCCAGCCGGTCAGCCGCAAAGTCCTCGCCGCGCAGAACCGGTCCGGATGCGGACGCGCCCAACGTCAGGTGGCAATGCGAGTCGACCAGCCCTGGTACGGCGTACCGGCCGGGCAACTGCTCTCCGGACGGGTCCTGGCCGAACGTCAGGCGGGCGCTGTCCCCGGTGGGCAGGACGGTTCCTTCGAAGACCCAGGTCGTCATACCGACATCCTGCCCCAGGGGAGATCCAGATCACGTGGACCTCGACTTGAACATGTTCAAAACGACGGCGTACGGTCAGGACCACAAAGAATTTGAACGTGTTCAAGATGTGGGGTAGATGATGGACATGACGGTGACGACCTACCTGCTGTACCTGCTGATCGCGGTGCCGCTGACGATCTGGGTGGCGCGGACGCTGAGCCGGAACGGGCGGATCTTCCTGGTCGACGTCTTCGGCGGGAACGAGGACTTCGCCGACGCGGTGAACCGGCTGCTCGTGGTCGGGTTCTACCTGCTCAACCTCGGGTTCGTGACACTGTTCCTGCGCAGTGGAAGCTCGGTGGAGGACGCGAGTGGCGTGTTCGAGCAGTTGAGTGTGAAGCTCGGCGTCGTGATGCTCGTGCTCGGCGTGGTGCATCTGACGAACGTCTGGATCTTCAACAAGATCCGTACCCGGAGCCGGCTCGACACCATGACCCGGCCGCCGGTACCACCGAACGACTACGACGCGGCGACTCAACGGGGGTGATTAGGCTGACGGGTGTGACGGACGGTGCGACCGCGAAGGGTGAGCAGACGCGTGAGCTGATCCTGACGACCGCATTGCGGTTGTTCCGGGAGCAGGGGTACGGGCGGACGACGATGCGCGCGATCGCCAACGAGGCGGGGGTCTCGGTCGGCAACGCGTACTACTACTACGGCTCCAAGGACCACCTGATGCAGGCGTACTACGACCTGCTCCAGGATCAGCACCGGGATGCGGTGGAGTCTGTTCTGGCCGGCGAGAAGGCGTTCGTGCCGCGACTCAGGGGCGTACTGCAGGAGTGGCTGGACGTGGCGGCGCCGTACCACGAGTTCGCCGGCACGTTCTTCAAGACAGCCGCCGATCCGGGCAGCCCGCTGTCGCCGTTCAGTGTGGAGTCGCGCCCGGCGCGGGACGCGAGCGTCGAGATCTTCCGGCGGGTCGTCGACGGCTCCGACCTGAAGCTCCCGCCCGACCTGAAGGCCGAGCTCCCCGAGTTGCTCTGGCTGCTCCAGATGGGCGTCGTCCTGTTCTGGGTGCACGACCAGAGCGATGACGTACGTCGGACGCGCACACTGATCGACCGCGCCGTACCGCTCGTCGACCGCCTGCTCCGCCTCGCACGGCTGCCCGGGTTCCGAGGCGTGACCGGCGACATCGTCAGCCTGATCAACTCGATCAAGCCCTAGCTGTAGCGGC
Organism: Kribbella sp.; assembly: GCA_035697365.1. GTDB lineage: Bacteria > Actinomycetota > Actinomycetes > Propionibacteriales > Kribbellaceae > Kribbella. Next base: position 5,683 of record DASSDE010000842.1, read on the forward strand.
TACTCGCCGACCGCGCCGTCGATGCGTTCGCGGAGCAGGTCGGCGTGGCCGTTGTGGCGGGCGTACTCCTCGACCATGTGGATGTAGAGGTAGCGGACCGAGTACGGGTCCTCGTGACCCGGGCGGATGAAGGTGTCGTCCAGGGCGTGCCGCGCGGCGAGCTCGTCGGACAGCTTCACGATCTCGCGGAAGTCCGCGACGTCCTGCTCGGCCTGCGCGGGTGTGGCCAGGTCGAAGTCGCCGTCGGGGTGCTCGGCGGTCCAGTACTTCGGGGGCGAGTCGTGACCGGCCAGCGCCCGGTGGAACCAGTACTTCTCGACCTCGCTGAGGTGCCGGACCAGGCCGAGCAGCGACATCGTCGACGGATCGACCGACCGCTCGGCGAGTTGCGCACCGCTCAGGCCGGACACTTTCCAGAGCAGGGTTCCCCGGTGATAGTCGAGGAAGCCTTGCAGAAGCTCACGTTCGCCGGCCGCGGTGGGCGGATCCACTCGAAACTCAGTCACGGGCAGAACCTAACCCGTGTGACGAGCATCCTGTGAACAATTCGACCAGCCGCACCCACTCGTGCCGTAGACTGTCTGTGACGGCCCGCCCAGTTCTGCCTCGGGCCGGTGAGCGCACGACAACTGTGCGCCAGCAGTCGACCACCACGCGCCGCGGCCCACCGGCCGCGCCGGGCAGGACGACCCCCGAACTTTGGAGTACTTCTATGGCGGCCCGCCGCCCCACGTCTACAACCACGCCCAACCAGTCCGCCCCCCAGAACCGCCGGTCCACCGCCGCCCCCGCCTCAGCGGGTGACGCGCGCGGTGGGTCCGCACGTCCGCGCCGCCGGCGCCGCTCCGGCACCGCGCGCAACCAGCAGACCACCGCCCCGCGCGTGGATGTTGCTGCAAGCAACGATCAGGGAACGCTCGGCGACGACGTCGTCGAGACAGTTGCCGATGACAACCGTACGTTCGGCGAGCTCGGCGTGCCGGCGTCGCTGGTCACCGCGCTGGCCGCCTCCGGCGTGACCAAGCCGTTCCCCATCCAGGCGGCCACGCTGCCGGATTCCCTGGCCGGCAAGGACGTTCTCGGCCGCGGCCGGACCGGCTCCGGCAAGACCTACGCGTTCGTGCTGCCGGTCCTGGCGCGCCTCGCGGCCGGTGCCGGCAAGCGCCGTCCGAACCACCCGCGCGCCCTGATCCTGGCCCCGACCCGCGAGCTCGTGACGCAGATCCAGGCCTCGATCACCCCGCTCGCCGAGCAGCTCGGCCTGCGTTCGATGACGATCTTCGGCGGCGTCGGCCACGGACCGCAGATCAACGGCCTGCGCAAGGGTGCCGACATCGTCGTCGCCTGCCCGGGCCGCCTCGAGGACCACATCCAGGCCGGTCACGCCAAGCTGGGCTCGGTGGAGATCAGCGTGCTCGACGAGGCCGACCACATGGCCGACCTCGGGTTCTTGCCCGCCGTCCGCCGGATTCTCGAGCAGACCCCGGCCACTGCTCAGCGGCTGCTGTTCTCCGCGACCCTGGACGCCGGTGTCGGCGTCCTCGTCCGCCGCTTCATGACCGACCCGGTCACGCACAGTGTCGACTCGGCGCGCTCGCCGGTCTCCCAGATGACGCACCACGTCCTGCAGGTCCAGTCCGACGCCCGTCTCCCGGTGCTCGTCGACCTGACCGCGGCGCCCGGGCGTTCGCTGGTGTTCACCAGGACGAAGTACGGCGCCAAGTCACTCACGAAGAAGCTGATCGCCCAGGGCGTGCCCGCCGTCGAGCTGCACGGCAACCTCTCGCAGGGCGCGCGGACGCGCAACCTCGAGGCGTTCTCCGACGGTTCGGCGCGGACCCTGGTGGCGACCGACATCGCCGCCCGCGGGATCCACGTCGACGGGATCACACTGGTCATCCACGCGGACCCGCCGGTCGAGCACAAGGCGTACCTGCACCGCTCCGGCCGGACGGCGCGCGCCGGAGCCGAGGGCACCGTCGTCACGCTGATGACCGACGACCAGGTCCGCGACGTGCGCGACCTGACCCGTAAGGCCGGTATCTCCCCGACGATCACCAAAGTCGGAGCCGAGCACCCGCTGCTGTCCGAGCTCGCCCCGGGTGACCGGACGTACGTCGAGCCGCCGGTCAAGCAGGCGCAGCCCAAGCAGGCGGCCGCGAAGCAGACGCCGGGCCGGGCAGGTGGCGGACGCACCGCAGGTCCAGGGCGTCGTCCCGCTCGTCGTGGCGGTCGGCGTCGCTCCACCGGGCGGCAGGCTGCCTGAGCCGGTTGTCAGGTTACGGTTCCCGTCCTGGGAGCCGTGACCTGACAGTGAAGGACGAGGTGCTGATGCGGATCCGTACGGTGCTGAACGATCTGGTGCCGGGCGCGCTGGGTGTGACCGACTCGCACGACCACCTGTTCTTCCGTTCGGCCGCGCTGCCGGCGGATCAGGCGCTGGACGACGAGGCGGCAGCGGTGGCCGAGGTGCGTGCGTTCGCGGACGCGGGCGGTCAGGCGATCGTGCAGTGGACTCCGTACGGGCTCAACCGGCGCGCCGAGCTGCTGCCCGGGATCTCGACCCGGACCGGCGTTTCGATCGTCGCCGCGACTGGCCTGCACCGGCGCGAGCACTATCCCGAGGGGTTCGTCGACAGGGTGCAGGGCCAGCTCGCCGAGATCTTCGTCCGGGAGCTGACGGCCGGGATCGGCGACACCCAGGTCCGCGCGGGGACCATCAAGGTCGCCGGTGGATTCCATGTTCTCGACGCGCACGCCGAGCTGGTGATGCGCGCCGCCGCGGAGGCGCATCACGCGACGAATGCGCCGATCGCGATCCACCACGAGCTCGGTTCGGCCGCCGACGCCGTACTGGACCTGCTCGTCGACGAACTCGACGTCCATCCGGCCGCGATCGTTCTCGGGCATCTGAACCGCTTTCCGGACCATCGCGTCCATCTCGAGCTGGCGCGGCGGGGTGCGTGGCTGGCCTTCGACGGCCCATCGCGAGCCAACAACGCGACCGACCCGCGGCTGACGGATTGCCTGGCCGCGCTGATCGACGGCGGGTATGGCGATCGCCTGCTGCTCGGCGGCGACACAACGAGCGCCCGGGCGCGGGCCTCGACCGGCGAGGGGCCAGGCATGCCGTACCTGCTGACCCATCTGCTGCCGCGGATCACGCGGTACTTCGGCGCGGACGTCGCGGATGCCGTGTTCCGGCTCAACCCGGCGCGCGCCTTCGCAACGGATTGGCGCAACTAGCGGTACGTTCCCCGCATGAACGTGGTTGGGCAGGTCTTCGTGGCTGTCGCGGGTGTGTTTCATGTGGTCGTGTTCGCGATGGAGAGCGTGTTGTTCCGCAAGCCGAGTACGTACCGGCGGTTCCTGGTGAAGGATGCCGAGGTGGAGGCCGCGCGCCCGTGGGCCTTCAACCAGGGGTTCTACAACTTGTTCCTGGCGATCGGTGCACTCGGCGGTCTGATCTGGGGCGGCGACAAGGGCCATGCGATCGCCCTGTTCGCCTGTGCCTGCATGGCCGGCGCCGGCGTCGTCCTGCTCGCCTCCGACCGCCGCATGGCCCGCGCCGCCGCCACCCAGGCCGTCCCGCCGATCATCGCGCTCGTCCTCGCCGCAATTCTCTAATTGACTTAAAGCACACTTGAGCACCGACAGTTCTCGGCATGAGCACCCTTGCCGAGCCGGCCACTGACACCAGCGGCGTTCTGTCTCCGCAGTACCGCGCGTTGACCGTCGGGATGGTTGCGCTGATCACGCTGGTCGCGTTCGAGTCGCTGGCGGTCGCGACCGCGATGCCGACAGTTGCGCAGGCGCTCGACGGGCTCAGCCTGTA
>DASSDE010000843.1:0-2960 GCA_035697365.1 Kribbella sp.
AAGCAGGGATCGGCGTACGACCTCTATCTGACCAGGACGCTGCAGCACGCGACGATCGTCCGCGGCACCGACGGCGTCGACGTGTTCCGCGCCGAAGGGCTCGAGGTCGCGGCCGGGATCCGCCAGCCGATCACGCAGTACGTCGACGCGCACCACGACCTGCGCCTGATCGACGAGCGGTTCATGCAGATCCAGCAGGCCGTCGGCACGGTCAAGACGAAGCAGCCCGCGACCGTCGCGTACCTGCACGCCCTGGTCGAGGACCTGAAGTCCTCCGGCTCCATCACCACCTCACTGGCCAACGCCGGCCAGTCCACCGCCCTCGTCGCACCACCCGCCTGATCCGCCGAGGCAAGAACGAACAGCAGGCCCCCGCTTGTGCGGGGGCCTGCTGGTGTTCTGGGGAGGTCAGCCGATCAGGCCGAGCGCCTTCACGGCGTCGCGCTCTTCGCCGAGCTCGGCCGTCGAGGCGTCGATCTTGCCGCGCGAGAACTCGTTGATCTCCAGGCCCTGGACGATCTCCCAGTTGCCGTCCTTGGTGGTCACCGGGAACGAGGAGATCAGGCCCTCCGGGACGTCGTACGAGCCGTCGGAGACGACCGCCATCGAGGCCCAGTCGCCCTCGGCGGTGCCCTTCAGCCAGTCGCGGGTGTGGTCGATGGTGGCGGCCGCGGCGGAGGCGGCCGACGATGCGCCCCGGGCCTCGATGATCGCGGCGCCGCGCTTCTGGGTGGTCGGGAGGAAGTCGTTCTCCAGCCAGTCCTGGTCGTTCACGACCTCGACCGCGTTCTTCCCGGCGATCTCCGCGTGGAAGATGTCCGGGTACTGAGTGGCGGAGTGGTTGCCCCAGATCGTCAGCTTCTTCAGGTCGGTGACGTGCACGCCGGCCTTCTTGGCGAGCTGCGCCATCGCCCGGTTGTGGTCGAGCCGGGTCAGCGCCGAGAACCGCTCCGACGGGATGTCGGGGGCGTTGCTCTTGGTGATCAGGGCGTTGGTGTTCGCCGGGTTGCCCGTGACGGTGATCCGGACGTCGTCGGCGGCGTGGTCGTTGAGCGCCTTGCCCTGGACCGTGAAGATCGCGCCGTTCGCCTCCAGCAGGTCGCCGCGCTCCATGCCCTTGGTCCGCGGCCGCGCGCCCACCAGCAGCGCGACGTTGACGCCGTCGAAGACCTTGTTCGGGTCGTCGCCGATCTCGATACCGGCGAGGGTCGGGAACGCGCTGTCGTCGAGCTCCATCACGACACCCTCGAGCGCCTTCAGCGCCGGGGTGATCTCCAGCAGCCGCAGCTCCACCGGCGTGTCCGGCCCGAGCAGTGCACCGCTCGCGATCCGGAACAGCAGGCTGTACCCGATATTCCCTGCGGCCCCGGTAACGGCCACCTTCACCGGTGTAGTGCTCACGACTCGCTCCTAGCTCATCCGATTGTGTGCTTCGGACGCTAGCAAGCCCCAGCCCCGCACCCAACGCTGGGGCACCACTGAGAGGATGGGCGCGTGGAGCGGCGGACCGGGTCGGGGATGGCCAGCGTTGAAGCGCAGGGGGACGGGACGTTTGTGTTGCGGGTGGACGGGTCGCCGCAGTCGCAGGTCGATCTCGCGGATCCGGCGAACCTGCCGTTCGAGTACATGCGGCGGATCGGGGACGTGGTCGACGCGGTCGCCCCGCGGCGGCAGCCGGTCGCCGTACTGCATGTCGGCGGTGCGGCCCTGAGCCTGCCGCGGTACGTCGCCGTGACGCGGCCGCGCTCGCGGCAGATCGTGCTGGAACCGGACGAGGACCTGACCGAGTTCGTTCGCGAGGCGCTGCCGTTGCCGAAACGGTCCGGGATCAAGGTGCGGCCGGTCACCGGGCGGGCCGGGATCGCCGACGTGTACGACGACTCCGTCGACCTGGTGATCCTGGACGCGTTCGAGCACGAGGCGGTGCCGGCGAACCTGGTGACCGCCGAGTTCTTCGCCGAGTGCGTCCGGGTGCTGCGGCCGACCGGCATACTGGTCGCGAACCTCATCGACGGGAAGGCCGGTCTGCCGTTCCTGCGGCGGACGGCGGCGACCGTACGGGATGTGGTCGGGGCCGGGGTGGTGCTCGCGGAGCGGAAGATCCTCCGAGGCAAGGGCTTCGGGAACGTCATCATGGTCGCATCGCCGCAGCCGGTGCCCGACCTGACCGACGCCGGCCGCCGCGCACAACCCCCGTACGACGTGCTGCCGCTGCACGAGCTCGCCGGCAAGTCCGCCCCACTCACCGACGCCGAAGGTTTCGTGACGCCCCGCGCGCCGGCGTCGGTGTTCCGCAGCTGACCCTGGACCGCCAGGCAGGCAGAAGTCGGGCTTCGAACGATAAAGCCCGACCAGAACCGGGGTTCTGCCTGCGTGGCGGTACCAGCCGGACGGGTCGCGGGGCGGTTAGGCGGTTCGTAGGTTCGGGAGGGTGGGGCGCCGGGTGGTGAGGCGGTTGAGGGCGTTGGTTGCGGCGGCGCGTTCGGCGGGGGTGGCGCCTACCGTGCGGACCAGGTGGTCGAGGCGGTCGCGGCCGGGGAGGCGGGTGCCGCCCAGCCAGGCTTGGATCGTGGCCCGGGGGATCCCGGTTGCCTGCGCGAGTGCGCGTAACGACCGTGGCCGGACGAGCGCCGCGAGCGCTGTGCCCAGCTCTGCCAGGGTTTCTGCGTGATTCAGCAGGTCGGCCAGGTCGCGCGGGTCGCGGCCGGCGTCCTCCCAGCGGCGGCGCCAAACGGGCATCAGGTCGGCGGCGACACCACAGCCGGCCAGGTGCGCCGCGGTCACCTCCCAGGTCGGCAGTTGCTTGCCGCTGGTCGCCCGGATCAGGTGTGGATGCGAGTAGTGCGCATGCAACGCCAGCTGGCGGTAGCTCAGGCCCGCGTGCCGACGTACCCGCTCCAAGGCCGCGGCGAAGGCTTCAACATCCTGCACGTGATCAAACATAACTCAACACGTTTCAA
>DASSDE010000844.1:0-3866 GCA_035697365.1 Kribbella sp.
GCGGCGCCGCGGCGCTTCAGGTCCGCGACGGCTTCCTCGGTCACGTCGTACACGGTCGGCGGCGGGGGCAACTCGCCCTCGGACGCCAGCCGGAGCACCGCGCCGTCGATGATCTGCGCGGACGAGAGCGTCCCCTCCGGCGGCACCAGGACGCCGGTCGCGGTGGTCAGGAACCGTCGCTGCGGGGTCTGCTGCATCGGCTCGTCGAGCATCCGCAGCAGATCCGGGAGCAGTACGCCGAGAGGCTGGTCCGCGGGCAGCACGGCATCCAGCCGGCGGCGCTCACCGATCACCGTCACGCGGCTGTAGGTGCTCATCGGCGACTTCTCCTGTTCTGGTCGTTCGTCACGCCTTGCCTGCCAGCACGTCCGCCGGGATCAGGCTCTGCATCAGCTTGGTGTACGTGTCCCAGTCGCGCGGGTTCCGCCCGTCGCCGATCGGGTACCAGACGGCGGGCTGGTGCGCCGGGCCGATCGCCATCGCGCGGTTGGCGGCCTCGAGTCCGAGCAGCTTGTCGAGGCCGTTGGCCTGCACGGCCTCGTTCCCGGCGGCCATGCCGATCGGGCAGCCCATGCCGGCGAACCGTGGCCGGTAGGTCCCGTCGGCCTCGCCGTTCGCGCCGATCACCATGGCCGAGATCAGCTCGTACTCGTCGGCCACCGCGTCGATCCACTCGCCGACCTGGTTCACGTTCGGGAAGTCCATCCCGGGCTGCGCCACCGAGAGCGTCAGGGTCTCGTCCACGCCGGACTTCACCCGGCGCACCTCGAGGGTGCCGAACGCGGGCCGGAACTCCTCGCCCGGTTGTCCGGACACGACCAGCCAGGTGGGGCTCGGCGCGCGGCCACGGCAGTACTCCGTGAGGGCTTCGGCGCTCCAGGGCTGCGTCACCGGCTCCGAGGTGGACCAACCGGCCGGGCCGCCGCCCGTGGTGGCGGTGAACAGTTGCTCGGCGACGCCGCCTAGCACGAGGCTGTCGACCGGCTTGTGCCGCACCCGCACGGTGAACTGGAGGTGGCCGAAGAGGTCCTCCTCGACGACGTACTCGGAGTGCATGTCGGAGGTCGGTTCGCCGCGGGTCGCCGTCGCCTTGGCGAGGAACTGCTCACCGTTCCACTTCAGCCGGATGCCGTTCAGGCCGTCGAAGTACTCGCCGTCGTCCCCGGTCACGACCCACTTGGAGAACCGCCCGCCGAACAGCGCCGACCGGACCGGCCAGGTCAGCCGCGACCGCTTCGGCGTCACCAGCTGGACGTCCCGGTCCGCCACCCGCGCCGACGTGAGCGCGTCGCTCAGCCAGGCGGACATGCCGATCACCGGCCGGTCCTGCATGACGACGGCGACCTTCTCGGTGATCAGGTCGACGCCCGGGCTGAAGATCAGTTCGTTCGGCATCTCAGTCGGTTCCCTCGTTCGCGTTCGCCGGCTCGGCGCCGGTCCGGATGCCTTCCGGCGTCCAGACCTTGCCGCCGAGCCGGTTGATCAACGTGCTCGCGTACTGCTGGGCGATCTCCCGCGCGCCGTCCTGCGCCGTCGCCCGGATCTCCACCCACCACGCGGGCGTGTCCACCAGACCGACCGACGTGCCGAGCATCCGCTCGACCTCGCCGGGGACCTGGATCAGCAGCGGCAGCTCGATCGACACGAGCGGCAGGTTGTCCGCACCGCACAGCTGCACGACCGCGCCACCACTCACCGCGCGTACGCCGAGCTCCTCCCCCGCCGCCGCAAGCCCGGCCAAGACGTCCTCACTCGACGGCCGCCCGTCAACAAGTGCCACCAGGTCGTAGGTCATGGGGCCTCCCGGCCTGGACTGAGGAGTGGAGGGAGCGAAGCGACTGGAACGACGAGGGAAGGACGGGAGTCGCAGCCCCATGACCCGTCGCGCGGCAGCGCGACCGTTAACACCGTCATTGAGCTCCTTCGGTGGTCTGGCTGGCTGCTTGGACGGGGTCGGCCAGTGCTGTTTGGACCAGCTCGGGTCCGTCGCCTCGTCGTACGAACAATCCGCGGCCGGGCGGGTAGTCGCCCGGGTACGCGCCGGTGAACAGCTGCCCCTCGCTGCGGTCGCCGGAAAGCACCAGGCCGGCCGCGCCGGACTCCATCACCGCGGACAGGAACGGCTCGTACAGCTGTCGCGACGCACCCGAGGCCCGCCGGGTGACGATGAAGTGCAGCTTGATGTCCCGGCCCGCCGCGACGTACGGCAGGAACGGGTCCATCGGCGACTGCCCACCGGACGTCAGCAGGTCGTAGTCGTCGGCCAGTACGACGATCCGCGGACCGCCCTGGCCGGCCTCCGGGATCGCACCGGTGTCATCCGGCATCCGCTTGGCCAGCTCCTGCGACACACCCGCCGCCAGCCCCGCGGCCACCCGCCCGGTCGGTGCGTAACCGCCGACGTACGCCTCCGGCACGAACTCCCGCAGGCCGCGCCGCGGGTCCATCACCGCAAAGACGATCTGGTCGGACGTGTGCCGCTCGATCAGCTGCTGCACGACCAGCCGGACGATGTTGGTCTTGCCGGAGGCACTGTCGCCGAACACGACCAGGTTGGTGTCGCGGCCTTCCAGGTCCAGATAGACCGGGGCGAGCGCCCGCTCGTCGACACCGATCGGTACGACGGCCGGCCGCCGGATGTCGTCGCCGACCTGGGCGCGCGGCAGCTGCAGCGGCAGGATCCGGACCTGCGGCGCCCGTGGACCCTGCCAGGTGGACCGCACGGTCACCGCCTGCGCCTCGAGGATGCCGGACAGGTTGTCGTCGTCGGCGACACCGTCCACCCGCGGCAGCGCGAACTGCCCGTACAGCTTGCTGCCCGGGATCAGCATCCGGCCCGGACCGGCCTTGCGCAGCACCTCCTGCAGCCGCCGGTCGATGTTGGAGTCGGTCGGGTCGTTCAGCCGCAGCTCGAGCATGGTGCCGAACATCGCCTGGTTCTGCATCCGGACGTCGTTCCAGCGCATCATCGACGCCACCACGTGCACGCCGTAGCTGCTGCCCCGCTGCAGGATGTCCGTGATCGGCTCGTCCAGCTCGTCGAACGTGGTCCGGATCGCGCCGTAGTTGTCGATCACCAGCACCACATCGGCGGTCGGCAGCTCGGGAATCGTACCGGCCGCGTGCTCGTTGCGCAGACCTTCCATCGTGTCGATCGCGTGGTTGCGGAACACCCGTTCGCGCTCGTCGATCATGCCGCGGATCTCCTCGACCGTGCGGCGGATCCGCTCCCGGTCGGTGCGCAGCGCGACCCCGCCGACGTGCGGCAGGCCGGACAGCGCCTGCATACCGCCGCCGGCCAGGTCGAGCGCGTAGATCGCGACCTCGAGCGGCGTGTGCGTGTGGGCCAGCGAGGTGACCAGCGTCCGCAAAGCGGTCGTCTTGCCGGACTGGGGACCGCCGACGATCGCGGCGTGCCCACCGGCCCTGGTCAGGTCGAGCCGGAACACCGTCTGGCGCTGGTTGGCCGGATCGTCCACCACACCGACCGGCGGCTGCATCTGCGGCGTACGCACCGAAAGCTGTAGTCCGCGACCGTCGACGAAGTCGGTCCGGCCGCCCACGCCGTCCAGCGTGCACGCGGTCGGCAGCGGCGGGAGCCAGATCTCGAGGACCTGCTTCGCGGACTTGCGCACCTGGTCGACGAACACACCCAGCTCGGTCGGTCCCGTCGTACGCTCCGTGGCCTCGAGCGGCTTGCTCGTGTCCACCGTCGATTCGGACAACTGGTACGGCGGCACCTCGTGCGGGTGCACGTCCTCGTGCTCGTCCTCCACGACCTCGTCGTTCGCCGGGACGTACGGACCGGACACGTACGCCGCGCGGAACCGCTGGTAGACGCTGGTGTCGACCTTGAGGAAACCGAA
>DASSDE010000845.1:0-2632 GCA_035697365.1 Kribbella sp.
AGGCCGTCCAGCGAGCACGTGTCCAGTGCCGCGTCCTCGGCGCCCGCGTAAGAACGGACGACGTACGCGCAGGTGAGCACCTGGTCCAACAGTTCGCACCTGGCGAGCAGGTCGGCTCAGGCCATGTCAAAGGATGCGACGTACCGCTGGACGAGATCGGTGGTGCGTCCGAGCAGCGCCGTCGGCAGGCACTGGACGCGTACTACGACGGCCTGGGCAGCAAGCCACTCGAAGAGCTCATGACGACGCACCGTGCCAGCAGCGACGGGCTACTGCTGCGTGCGGTCTTCGACGCGACCGGCTGGGACCACGACCGGTTCGAGGAGCTCACTGCTTCGAGCGCCGCTCCATCGTCTGGGTGATGCGCTCCATGGCGCCCTCGAGGTGCTCGCGCAGCGCGGCCTCCGCGCCGTCCTCGTCGTGGGCCGTGCACGCGTCGAGGATGGCCTGGTGCTCGCGACGGGTCTGCTCGATCCGGGCCTTCGTCCGCCGGGAACCGAACCGGTAGCGCTCGCTGTTCTGCCAGACCGGCTCGATCGCGCGCGGCAGCCACCGCGAGCCGCCGGCCCGGTAGATCGCGAAGTGGAACTCGGTGTGCGCCTGCCGGGAGGCGATGTTGTCGCCCAGCTTCGCCAGCCGGACGTGCTCGGCCAGCGCCGTCCGCGCGGTCGACGCGTCCGAGTCGGAGAACCGCGTCGCGGCCGCCCGGACCGCCAGCGACTCCAGCGCCAGCCGGGTCTCGTGGGTGTCGCGCAGGTCCTCCATCGACAGCTCCCGCACCCAGGCGCCCTTGTGCGGGACGATCTCGACCAGTCCGAGCGCGGCCATCCGCCGCAACCCTTCCCGGATCGGCATCTGGCTCATGTCCAGCCGCTTGGCAAGCTCCTCGAGCCGGAGCGCCGTACCGCTGGGGAGTTCGCCGGACAGGATGAGCTCGTGCAGCTCGGCGGCGGCTTCCTCGGCGAGCGTCCGTCGGCCCGTCGGCCCCCCAGGCGTCAGCTCGAGTCGTCGGATCATCAGTAGCGGGCTGCCTCTCTCCTCTTTGGAGGTACCGTAGCCGCCGACCGGGCTTCTGACGCCCTTCGCGGGCAGATTGGTCAGCAAATACAAATGGTCTAGGCCACCGGCAGGGTGGTGAGGTCGAGCAGCACCCGTCCCGCCTGCCGGTCCAGCACCTCACCGATCCGGTCCGCCGGTACGACCTCGTACTGCGCCCGCCAGGTCGTCGGAGCGCCGGCAAGGTCAGCCAGCGCCTGGCCGACCGCATCGGATGCCAGCGTGGTCCGCTGCAGGTTCACGGGCAGCACTCGCAGGCCGCGGCCGACCAGCTGGTGCAGGTTGATCGTGGTGAACTCTCCAGCCTTGTAACCGAGTACGGCGATCCGGCCGCCCGGAGACACATGCCCAAGCACTCCACCTGTCACTGGCCCGCCCATGGTGTCGACAACCGCGTCACACCAAGGCAGCTCCCGCCCTACCTGCCCCAGGCCATCCACACGGACGACCTGGTCGACCAGCCCGGCCGCATTGTCGGCAGCGTCGTCCAGAGACACCAGCCCGATCACCCTGGCGGCTCCAGCGGCCCGTGCGATCGCAGCACACATCTGTCCGAGCAGGCTGTTCACACCGGTGACCACGACGGTCTGCCCCGGCAGCACCTCGGCCACCTGACGTACTGCCGTGTGTGCGGTCAACGCAGGTGTCAGCAACGCCAACGCCACTGCCGGCTCCAGCGGCGCCGGCAGCGGGTGCACGGTAGTGTCCGGTACGACGGCGTACCGCCCCCAGACGCCGTGGCGCGTCACGCCGACACCCTCACCGCGGATGACGACCGCCGCGCCGGCCGGTGCCACGTCCGAGCTCAGCACCACACCGGTGCCCTCAGTTCCCGGTACGAACGGCGCACACGGCTGCTTGCCGGTCAACGTCGAACGGTCCAGTGGAGTCACCGCGGCCAGCCGCATCTCCACCAACGTCTCACCGGGCCCAGCGGTCAGCTCGACCTCTTCGGCCTTGAGCTGCTCCCCTGGCCCATGACTGTGCAACACAGTCCCCCGTGTACTCACGCTTCTTCCCCGTTCCCCACGATTTGATATCTGATCACACCCTCGACCAGACGAAGCACCTGTCTCACTGCGCGGAGACTTCCCGGGCGAGCGGCCGGGTCAGCACCTCGACCGCCGCCGACAGCCCCGCGGCCCGCTCGGTGGACACCTCGTCGCTGCCCATCGGGAACGGCCAGTCGCTCCCGGCCAGCACCCGTTCGGCCCCGAACGTCGAGGTCAGCAGTTCCAGTACGGCGTCGTCGTGCGTCAGGTCGTCCACGTAGAACCGGCGCAGCGCCTCGGCCACCGGCAAGGACACCGGGGCGATCCCCGGCCGGGCCTGGTCGATCCCGCGCTGCCACCGTCCGGCGACGGCCGCCGTCACACCACCCCCATGACACAGGCAGAACCGGATCCCCGGAAACCGCCCCGGCACGTCCGCGAAAACGAGCGAAGCCGCCGCCACTCCGGTCTCGTACGGATTCCCCAACAGGTTCGACAGATAGAACGAATCAAGCCGCTTGTCGTCACTGGCACCCGGATGAATCAGCGTGAACGCCTCGGCAGCGTCCAGCACCCGCCACACC
>DASSDE010000846.1:0-6304 GCA_035697365.1 Kribbella sp.
CGTGCAGCGTGGACTCGCCACGGATCTGCTGGAAGTACGTCGGCACGAGCAGCAGCCCGCCGAAGAACGCCGCGCCGAACAGGAACATCGTGATGATCGAGACCGTCAGGTTGCGGTTCCGGAACAGCCGCAGGTCGAGCAGCGGATGCTCGGGCCGGAACGAGTGCCAGACGAAGGCCAGCATCAGCAGGACCCCGAGCAGCACCGAGACCCAGACCCGAGGGGCGCCGAAGTCGCCGTTCTCGGCGGGCAGTGACGAGACGCCGAACAGGAACAGCGCGAGCCCGGGGGACATCAGCGCCACGCCGAGCAGGTCGAGGGACTCCGAGCGGTGCGCGGTGTCCTTGGCGAGCGCGAACCACGCGTAGACCAGCGCGATCACGCCGAGCGGCACGTTGATCAGGAAGATCCAGTGCCAGCTCGCGACCTGGATCAGCCAGCCGCCGAGGATCGGGCCCAGGATCGGTCCGAGCAGCATCGGCACGCCGAGGATCGCCATCAGCCGGCCCATCCGGTGCGGCCCCGCGGCGCGGGTCATGATCGTCATGCCGAGCGGCATCAGCATGCCGCCGCCGAGCCCCTGCAGGACACGGAACCCGATCAGCATGTCGATGCTGGTCGCGGTCGCGCAGAGCGCGGAGCCGGCCGTGAACAAGAAGATCGCGGTCATGTAGAGCCGCTTGGTCCCGAACCGGTCGGCCGCCCAGCCGGTCAGCGGGATCACGGTCGCGAGCGCCAGCGTGTACGCCGTGACGGTCCAGGCGACCGTGGAGTACGCGATCGGGCTCTCCGGCGTACCGAACTCGTCCTGGAACGTCGGCAATGCGACGTTGACGACCGTGATGTCGAGGATCGACATGATCGCCCCCAGCACCACGACGCCGGCGATCTTCAGTACGGCCGCGTCGATGTTGTCGGGATACTCAGGACTGTCCGGCTGGGTCGCGGACTGGCTCACGATGGTCCCCCCTCGGGCACGCTGCTCGTCTCAACCCAGAGCGTACGCCGCCGATCTCGATCAGCGGAGCAAATCGGCGGACTGCAACTGCTGCCAGATCTCGGCCTGGTCGACGACGGTGACGCCGAGTTTCTCCGCCTTGGTGAGCTTGGACGCGCCGACGTCCGCACCGGTGATCAGCAGGTCGGTGCTCGCCGAGACCGACGAGGCGATCGTCGCCCCGGCCTTCTCGCACAGCCGCTGGAACGCGGGCCGGGCAACCTTTTCCCCGGACCGCGGGTCGCTGATCGCGCCGGTGACCACGACCGTCTTGCCGGCCAGTGGGGCGCCGGCAGCAACGACCGGTGGCAGGTCCTCCTCGCGTACGTCGAGTGACACGCCGGCTGCGCGGAGTCGTTCCAGCTCGGGCTGCAGGCGGGTCAGGTGCTCGATCAGCGAGGCAGCGACCTTCGGACCGATGTCCTCGACCGCGACCAGACCGTCGACACCCGCGTCGGCGACCGCCTCGAGCGACTCGAAACCGGCCCGGCACAGGCGGGCGGCGGTTCCTTCGGAGGCCATCGGAATCGCGAGGCCGATCAGCGCGCGGCGCAGGCCGACCTGCCGGCTGGTGTCGATCGACTCGATCATCCGGGCGGCCGACACCTCGCCGATCCGGTCGAACTCGAGCAGCCGCTCGGCCGTCAGGTGGTAGAAGTCCGACGGGCTCTCCAGGATGCCCGCCTCGGCGAGGCGTTCGATCCAGACGCCGCCGATTGCGTCGATGTCCGCTGCCGCGCGGGACGCCCAGTGGATCAGGCGCCGCACGGTCTGGGCCGGGCAGGACACGTTCGTACAGAAGAGCTCGCGGCTGTTGCCCTGCTCGATCAGCGGCTGCTCGCACGACGGGCAGACGGTCGGCGGCACGATGTCCCGCTCGGCGCCGGTGCGCTTGGACGCGTCCAGTACGCCGGCCACGAACGGGATCACGTCGCCGGCGCGGCGGACCAGCACCGTGTCGCCGATCTTGATGTCGCGGGCGCGGATGACCTCCTGGTTCGCCAGGGTTGCGCGGGTGACCGTCGTACCGCCGACGAACACCGGCTCCAGCCACGCGACCGGGGCAACCTTGCCGATCTTGCCGACGTCCCACACGACGTCCGCGAGCAGGGTCGTCTTCTCCTCGGCGGCGAACTTGTACGCCAGTGCGCCGCGGGGCGAGCTGGACCGCGTCCCGGCTGCGGCGAACGCGTCCCGATCGGCGAGCCGCAGTACGGCACCGTCGAGGTCGTAGTCGAGCTCGTTGCGCTGCTGCTCGATCGCGGAGATCGCCGTCTGCGCCGCGGCGGCGTCGGCGCAGTGCCGCATGTCCGCGACCGTGAAGCCCATCGTCTGCAGGGCGCGCTCGAGGTCGGCGTCGGTGCTCTCGCGATCGGTCAGCAGGTCGAACGCGAGGAACTGGAGCCGTCGCTCGGCAACGGTCGCCGCGTCCTTGGCACGGAGGGTGCCTGCGGCCGCGTTCCGCGGGTTGATCAGTGGCTTGTCGGGATGGGCGGAGTTGTATGCCGCGAAGGTCGACCGCAACATCACGGCCTCGCCACGCACCTCGATCCGGTCCGGTACGTCGAGGCGGGCGGGGACACCGTCCGCGAGCGCGCGTACCAGGGGAGTGACGTCGTCGCCGGTCGTGCCGTCACCGCGGGTGACCGCCCGGGCGAGCTGCCCGTTCTCGTAGACGAGCGCCAGCGAGAGGCCGTCCAGCTTCGGCATCACGACCACCGACTGACCGGGGAAGCGGGCGAAGAACGCCTCGACCTGCTCGGGGCGGGTCGCCTTCTCCAGAGAGAGCATCGGCCGCGAGTGCCGCACCGGCGCGTGCAGGACCGTCGGCGCGCCGACCTGGTCCAGCGGGTTCGGATCCGGAGCCAGCTCCGGATTGCTCTCGATCAGCCCCCGCAGCTCGTCCTCGACCGCGTCGTACTCGGCATCGGCCACCACCGGAGACCCCCGGTAGTAGGCGTCCCGCAGCACCACGATCCGATCAGCAAGCTCCTGAACACGCTCCCCAACATCCACCCGAAGACCTTACCTGCTGACCTGTCCTCCACGGCTCCGTGGAGGACAGGTTGCTGGTGGCAACTAGTGGCAGCGGTAGAGGGTCGGTTCGAGGGTGCCGGTGCTGACGTCGTAGCCGCCGGCGGTCCAGCGGGTGTTGCGTTCGAAGATGTGCTGGAGCTGGGTGCCGTCGGGGAAGTTGATCTGGGTGCCGTCGCTCCTGATGATCATCGACGGGTAGTTGCCGATCGGGCCCCAGAGGCCTTCGGTCGCGGCGTCGCGGTCGGAGTTCAGGTCGATCACACCCCGGGCGAGCTCCTCCACGCGGTTGTTCCGGGTGTTCCACAGCAGGCCGGCGGTGTTCTCGGCGAAGCCTTCCTGGCCGCCGATCGTGATGCCCTCGATGTCGCGGGCCCAGACGGTGTCCTCGTGCTTAGCCGGCAGCCGGACAGGCTCGGCGGTCGCCGACTTCCACAGGTAGCTGGTGGTGTTGCCGTCCGCGAGCCGGAGCCGGCCGATGACCCGGCCCTCGTCGGAGATGTGGTCCATGGCGTCGACGGACAGCCCGGCGGGGACGGTGAGCAACTTCGGTGCACTGCCCGGCCGCCAGACGTACGGGACGCCGTGGCCGAAGTTGTCCCAGGCCACGCCGAGGATCTGGTGATTCTTGTTCATGCCGGTCAGCAGGCTGTTCTGCAGCTCGGCCGGCAGTTGGAGGATCTTGTACGAGTTGGTTCTGATCGAGTAGATCCAGTAGTCGGTCTTGGCCAGGCTGGACGTGCTGCCGAGAACGGAGCCGTCCTCGGTCACTGAGTACGCGAACGATTCCCCTTCCGTCTGCGAGGTCAGCCAGCGCGGAACGCCGTTCACCCACAAGACGGCGTGCGACTGGGTGCGCCCTTCGCGGTTCGCCTCGCCGAGGATGTAGCGGCCGGACGGGTCCGCTGTGCGCACCTGGCTGGATCCGGGTAGCGAGTCGGCGGGCAGGCTCAGTACGTGCTTCGTGCAGGTTGTGCGCGCGGCCGAGTTGGTGTCGGAGGTCGCCGCTTGGGCGGCCGGGACGGCGGTGATGAGTAGTGTTCCGGTGGCTGCTACGGCGGACAGGTGTCGGATCATTTTTCTCCCCCTGAAGAAGTGACAACGGCCCGGGCGAGGGACGTTGTGCGGGGTCAGACGCGTTCCGGTCTAGAAGAGTTCGGGCGACACGCCGGGTTGCTGTGGCGAGTTCGGCCGCTTATCGTTTGCGCAAACGATTGAGCAGATAGGTCGTACGGGGGAGAGGGTCGGGATGCTGGCTGCGGAGCTTCCGCTGGCGGGGCTGATGGTGCTGGATTTCAGCCAGTTCCTGGCCGGTCCGGTGGCGGCGCTGCGACTGGCTGATCTCGGGGCGCGGGTCATCAAGGTCGAGCGCCCGGGGGCGGGAGAGATCGGTCGGACGCTCGCGTTCGCGGGGCGGTGGGCGGACGAGGACACGGTGTCGTTCCATGCCATGAACCGGAACAAGGAAGCGGTCGTTGCCGACCTGAAGGACCCGCGGGATCTTGAGCAGGTGAAGCGCCTGGTCGCTCGGGCCGACGTACTGATCCACAACTTCCGGCCGGGGGTGATGGAGCGGCTGGGGCTTGACTATGACGCCGTACGGGAGCTGAATCCGGGGCTCGTGTACGCGGCCGCGTCGGGCTATGGCGGCGAGGGGCCGTGGGCGGGGCGACCGGGGCAGGACCTGTTGGCGCAGTCAGTGTCGGGGCTGGCCTGGGCGAACGGTGCGGACCGCCCGGTGACCGTTGGACTGTCTCTTGCCGATCATCTGCTGAGTTGCCACATTGCTGAGGGCGTCACCGCGTTGCTGGTACGAAAGGCGCGCACCGGTCGCGGCGGGCTGATCGAGTCCAGCCTGCTGGAGGCGATGCTGGACCTCCAGTCCGAACGGCTGACGGCCCGCCTCAACCCCCACCTCCCGAAGCCTCCAGACTCCACCAAGGTCCCGGGCGTCTATCGGACGGCAGACGGGTACCTGGCGATCGTGGCTGCAGAGGAGGACCTGCGGGACGTCGAAGGCCTCGAGCAGTTGGGGGATCTTGACGAGCTTGAGGATCGGCTGGGGGTTGCCGATACGGCGTATTGGGTTGAGGTGCTTGGGGCGCGTGGCGTTGAGTGTGCTCCGTTGCAGACGCTGGAGGAGTTGCTGGCGTCGGCGGAGTTTGCTGCGATTGAGATGACGCAGACGGTGGCGCGGCCGCCGATCGATGCTGGGGACGCGCCGCTGCGGTTGATGACGACGCGAAGTCCGATCCGGATCGATGGTGAAGTGCTGCGCAGCCATCGGGCGGCGCCACGGCTTGGCGCCCAGGGGCATGTTGGGGCGCTTCGTGAGTAGGGTGGGCGGCATGGCGACCCTGGGCGACGTCGCGGCGCGGGCCGGCGTCTCGATCTCCGCGGTGTCCCGGGTGCTCAGTGATGCGCCCGACTCGCGGGTGAGCGCGGCGACCCGGCAACGAATCGTGGACGCCGCGACCGAGCTCAACTACCGGCCGAACTTCGCCGGTCGCGCGCTCAAGTCGGCGCGTACGCAGGTTGTCGGGCTGGTTGTCCCGGACATCACGAACGCGTTGTTCACCGAGCTGATGCACGGCGCGGAGGACGAGGCCACGGAACGCGGATACACGGTCCTGCTCGGTCGCTCGGACGACCTACGACCGGGCGGCGAGGTGATCGCGCGCTTGATCGGCGAGGGCCGCGTCGACGGGATGGCGCTGCAGATCGGGGACGGTGTCGCGCCGGCGGGGTTGCACGACTTGTTGAGCACGCAGGCGCCTATTGTCCTGGTGAACTCCGCCAGCCCGCTGTTCGTCGGGTCGGTGACGCTGGACGACCATCGCGGTGCGCTGATCGCTACGCAGCATCTGCTGGAGCTCGGGCACGAGCGGATCGCGTTCGCGAACGGGCTTCCGCGGTCGTTCACGGCCAAGCGGCGGCGGACCGGGTACAAGCTGGCGCTCGCGACGGCGAAGGTGCGGGTGCCGAAGGGTTACGAGACCCGCGTGGGTTACACCGTCGACAACGGGCGTACTGCGTTGCGGCGGTTGATGGAACTCGACCCGCGGCCGACCGGGATCGTGGTGGCGAACGTCAACGCGGCGGTCGGTTTGCTGGGGGAGGCGCGCAAGCTGCGGATCCGCGTCCCGGAGGAGTTGTCGGTCGTCACGGTTCACGACTCCTGGACCGCCGAGAACACCTGGCCGCCGCTGACGGCGGTCAGGATGCAGTTCTATGCCGTCGGACGTACGGCGGTGCGCAGCGTGATCCGCCGCA
>DASSDE010000847.1:0-2461 GCA_035697365.1 Kribbella sp.
CCGGACCTTATCTCACATGTGAGATACCTCTGCACCGACCCGCCGGTACGAGCGTAGCGAACATCACGCCGGCTCCCTGAAGGACCCACCCGACCTGCTGAAACGCCCGCAGCCTACAGTTGCTCCACACTCCCGCCGCCACCCGGAGAGGACCCAGCAGATGCCCGAGGACACCTCCGCCGCGGTGGTCAACGAGTTCGAGGCCGAGTCGTGGCCGCTGGAAGCAGCCGCGGACAGCCTGCACCAGGTGATCGAGGGCTTTCACAACGGTGACACCAGACCGCTGGTGATCGGCGACGGCGACCAGCCGGTGCTGGTCGTGCTGGCGGTCGCGGACCTGGCTGACTTCCGGGCCCGGATTGCGGAGTTGCTCGGCAGCCCGGTCGACGCCGGCTGGCTGCGGTACTACCTGCGGTCGAACTTCGACATGAGCTCCGAGCGCCTGGTCGAGCTGCTCGGTGTGGACGCCGACCACGGGCTGTCGTCGCTGGCCAGCCAGGTGAACGTCGAGCAGGCCGCAACCCTGATGCCGGATCACCTCCGCCGTACCGAGGCCGGCGGGAACCCGCTGATGCTGATCGGCGACGGCATGATGGCGACCGCCGCGCTGCTGTCGTTCCAGGCCTTCCAGGTGCTGCTGGCGCTCGAGGGCGACGGCAAGAACGACGACGACTCCTGCGCGCACGACGACGAGGAGAAGCCGACCACGCCGCTCGAGGCGCTCGCGGAGCGGATCGGGCCGGTGTCGACGCAGCTGGTCGCGCAGATCAATGCGGGGCGCGAGCCGGGCCTCCCGCGGTACGAGCTGCATTTCGAGGACGACCTGGTCGAGCATCTCCGCGACCTGGAGGCGCGTGCACAGAAGGCGCCCGGCGGCGGCGCGTACGACGAGCTGAACGACCTGCTGCACCAGTTCGACCAGATGCGCAGCGGGCTGGTCGAGGTGGAGACCGACGAGGAGCCGGCCGAGGCGCCGTACCTGGAAGCCACCGATCTGAAGGCGGCGCTGCCCGGCATCCGCGACGCGTTCCGCGACGGCGCCGACGACCCGTACCTGATCGGTCTCGACGGACGCCCGCTCGCGGGACTGATCTCCTTCGACCTGTACGAGGAGCTGCAGCAGGTCTCGGTCGAGATGGACGGCACCGACGAGGCGCCGGTGCTCCCACTCCCGCAACCGCGCTGGGAGAACGGTCCGCGCTTGCTGCCGTTCGACGTGGCACTCGAGCTGTGCGAGGCGGTCTGCGAGGACATCACCAACGGCGAGGCCTCGATGCTGTTCATCGCCGACGAGGACGAGGAACCCGAGCTCGTCCTGGCTCCCCTGGTCTGGCTCTGGGCGTACGTCGACCATCTGAACCTGGAGGGCATCGAGGCCTGACACTTCGGCACGGCTCGAAGTGAGTCCTCGCGGTGTCACTCTGGAAGGGTGAAACGGTCCATACCGCTGGTCGCGGCCGCGTGCCTGCTGCTGACCGGCTGCTCGCCGTCCGGCAAGCCGGCCGTGACCGTCGACCAGACCGTCACGCTCGCCGATCAACTGGTACGGCTGAAGGTCACCGGGGTGCCGCCGCACAAGCCGGTCCAGGTGGTCGCCGAGGCGGTCGACCGGGCCGGGAAGAAGTGGCACAGCGAGGCGACGTTCACCGCCGACGATCACGGGTCGGTCGACCTCGGCACTGCCAAGCCCTCGGCCGGGAGCTATCAGGGAGTCGACGGGATGGGCCTGTTCTGGTCGATGGACCCGGCGGACGGCGACCCAGACGAGCAGTTCTTCGTCCCACCAGCCGAAGCCGGGCGCCCGGTCGCGCACATCACCTTCTCGGTACGCCGTGGCCGCGAACAGTTGGCGACTACGACGATCACCCGGCAGTGGATGACCCCCGGAGTGACGGTCAGGGACCTCACGACGGCGAAGGACAAGCTCACCGGACGGTACGTCGTACCGCGAGCGGACGGCCGCAAACATCCCGCCGTCCTGTTCCTCGGGGGATCCGAAGGCGGTGTGTCGTCAAGCGGCAGCGTCGCGCTGCTCGCTGCACACGGGTATCCGGTGCTGACGCTCGGGTACTTCCACGCACCGGGGCGGCCGGCCGAGTTGCGGAACATCCCGATCGAGTACTTCGCCTCCGCCGCCGCGTGGTTGGGCCGGCAGCCGGAGGTGGACGCGGCGCACATCGTGGTGATGGGTACGTCGTACGGCAGCCAGCCCGCGTTGCTGCTCGCGGATCACTTCCCGTCGCTGGTGCATGGCGTGGTGCTGTTCGCCCCCGGGAACAAGGTGATCGGCTCCTTCCCGCAGGCGGGCAGTGCCGCGTGGACGTACCGGGGGAAGCCGCTGCAGCCCGACGAGGAGATTCCTGTCGACAGCGTCGACGGACCCATGCTCGCGGTGGCCGGCACCGCTGACGTGACGTGGGACTCGCAGTTCTCCGCGCGATCGATCATGCGCGGGCTCGAC
>DASSDE010000848.1:0-5397 GCA_035697365.1 Kribbella sp.
AACCGAGGCAGGTGATGGGCCAGCTGTTGCCGCCACCAAGGCCAGTCGTGTGCTACGTCGTACCCCCACAGGTCCAGCTCATGCGGGATGCCTTTCTGCTCGAGGACGGCGGCGGTCGCGCGGGCCGACGGGAGCGAACCGGTCGGATGCGTCTCCCAGTCGCCCTGACCGACCGTGAGCAGGATGAAGAGCCGGCTGCGCAACCAGTCCAGGTGCTCACCGCTCAAGCCTGGCAGGTAGTCGGCCGGGTTGTTGAAGTACGTCGTGTCGCCGCGCTCGCCCCACGCGTGCCAGCTGGCCGCGTTGTAGTTGCCCGACTGGCAGATCGCGATCGGGAACAGGTCCGCGCGCTTGAACGCGATGTTCAGCGCGTGGTACGCCCCGAGGCTGCACCCGGTGGTGATGATGTCCGTGGCGCCCGGTGAGTCCGCACCGATCCTCGGGACCACCTGGTTCACGATCCAGGACTCGTACAGCTCGTGCCGCCGGGCGCGGAGCTCGAGCTGGATGCTGCGATCCGACCAGCTGACGTGGTCGTAGGAGTCGACGCAGTACAGCTTGACCCGGCCGTCCTCGATCAGGTCCGCGACGGCGTCGACCATGCCGTTGTTCTCGTAGTCCCAGGCGCGGCCCTGCTCGCTCGGGAACACCAGCACCGGGCGGCCGAAGTGGCCGTACCGGATCACGGTGCCCCGGCGATCAAGCCCCGGCGCCTCCAACTCGACCTGCTCGGTTTCCATCGGCCCCACCCCAGGTCTGTCGCAGTAGCTTCGTCAGATCAGGATCCAGCACATCCCGCCAGGCTGTGAAGTTGTGCATGTCCGGAGTCTCGTCGAGTACGGCGTCGAGCCCGAGTTCGACCAGGCGGGCGGCGAGCACCCGGTTGTTGTGGACGTTCTCCTCGGTCGTCCCGGCCGTCATCGCGACCGCGGGCGTACTCGGGGCCGCGGTTGCCGTCAGCACCTGCTCCACGAACGCCGTCACCTCGGCGAAGTACTCGAACTTCGCCTCCTGCGGGTCGGTCGTCGGCGTGAAGAACGATCCCGACTGCAGGAACAGCCCGGAAAACGTGTTCGGAAACACCCATTCCGCGTGCAGCGCGGCAAGCGCGCCAAGGCTCGCTCCCATCATCACCGGCCGGCGGCTCTGGTACTGGGTCTGCACGGCCGGTACGACGTGCTGCGTCAAGGCGGCCGCGTACTGGGGGTTGGCGGCGTACCAGAGGTTGCGCGCCGTCGGCCGGACCAGCGCGAGCCGGAACGGCGGAAGGCTGCCGGACGCGATCATCGCCCCGGCGTAGTGCGTCAGACCCGCGTACGACGCGAACTCGGGACCGTCGTGGGACAGCAGCAACGGCAGCTCGAACGCCGGCGCGATCCCGTCCGGGGCCCAGACCTGGACGTCGACCTGACCGACCGGGGACTCGACGGCGAGCGGCGTGAGCGTGGAAGCGATCGGTTCGAGGCCGATCCAGGCCGGCTCGACGTACCCGGGCAGCGGCAGCCACGAATGCTCGCCGAACGCGCCGCCGACCACCCGTGGGTTCGTCGGGTCGGTCCGCATTCCGAGGTCGGCGATGTCGAACAGGTACTCCATCCGGTGCACCGACGGCCGGGGCAGGCGCAGCTCCCAGCCGTACTCGACCGGCTTGAACTCGAGCAGCTCCGCGGGCAGGCCGAGCTCCTGCCACAACCGAACGCCCGGGAACGCATGCGCAGCGTCACCGAGGCGGAACACCACCTCGGCTCCTTCGACCGCGCTCACTGATTCGGGCATCCCACCACGGTACTGATGGAATCACTGACAGCTGGTGTCAGCGATCGCGTTCTATCGTGGCAAGGTGGTCGATCTCACCGATATCCGCGAAATCACCGCGGACCTCCCGCGCAGCTACGAGGTGCTGGTTCGCGACCGAATCAAGTTCCGCGTCGGCCAGATCGTCTATCTGGCGGTCGCGGCCGACGAGCAGACCATCGGCCTCGGCTTCCCACGCGAGGAGCGTGCCGCCGCCCTGGCCGCCGAGCCCGGCAAGTTCCTCCCGCCGCGGCCCTCCGACGAACGCTTCCAGTGGATCGAGCTCAACCTCGCGGCCGTCGACTACGACGAACTCCGCGAGCTGATCCTCGACGCCTGGTCCCTGTGCGTCCCCAAGAAGGTCCGCCGGGAGTACTTCGGAACCGATTAGCTCACGACGACCGGCGTGCCCGGGCCGCCGATCAAGCCCAGTAGCTCGGTGGCTTCGGCCTCGATTGCCGTGCGGGTGGCGGGAGTGATCGGTCCGTGGGGTGTGACCTGCAGGGTCCTGCCGCGGTGGTGGCGCCAGTCGGCTGCGTAGTCGCCGTCGATCAGGACCGTACCCATCGCGGCGCCGTTTCCGGGCGGTAGCGGTACGGGTCGGGCGGCCGGGTTCACGCGTCGGCGGTCGGCGTGCGAGAGCAGCAGGTTGTCGTACTCCGGAAGGAACCGCACCGGCGCCGGCGTCTCGGCATCGGGCAGCGGCCCGTCCGGTACGTCGTACAGCTCCCTCCCGTCCTCGTCGGCGTACACGCGCAGACCCGGCCGGAGCCGGTCCACGACCTCACGCAGCTTGGTCAGCCCGGACCACTGCTGTACGTCGGCAACGCTCGCCGGACCGAACGCCGCCAGATAGCGCAGGACGACCTCGTCGATCGAAGGATCGGCCACCGGCGACCGGCCGAGCCAACTCTCGATCGACTGCAGCGCGGCCTGACCGGTCTTGCCCCAGACGCCGCGCGGCGTGACCTGGACGGTCGCGGTCAGGTAACTCACGGCGTACGCCATCGCCGTCGCGTCCCAGTCCGGCCAACGCTCGCCGAGCAGACCCTTGAGCTGGCTGCGGCTGTACGGCTCCCGACCCAGCAGGTCGGCGCCGAAGGCAACGACAGCGTCGATGTCGGCCCCGGCCAACTGCTTGCCGAACGCACCGCGCAGCCCACGATCTGCGACCGGATGCATGATCGTCCACAACCGCAGACAGTCGTCGGCGGTGACCAGATGGATCGTCGCCCGCATCAGCGAGGCCCGGACCGCCTGCCGCGCGGTCATCAGCTCGGCCAGCTCGGCCGGGTCGAATCCCTCGAGCCGCGACCACAAGGCGACGTACGCCGCCAACGGCGCCTGCGCCTGAAGCCCGACCAGCCGCTCGAGCAGCTCGGCGGCCGAACCGGTCTCCCGCCGCAACAACTGCTGCCGCTCCAGCAGCGCCCGATTGAGCTGACGGCGACTGAGAACCGGCGCGTTCATCGCCCAAGCCTACGAAAGGCCGGGCCGCTCATCCCGAGGTAGTACTCCACAACCATCCCAACGACCGATGGGTGGCGACCTTTCCCGAGCAACCCTGGAAGCATGACTGTGCTCATGCCACGCCTCCGGCGCGGCGGGTCATGGGGCTGGAACTCCCGCCCTTCCCTCGTCGCTCCGGTCGCTCCGCTCCCTCCGCTCCTCAGTCCAGGGCGGGAGGCCCCATGACCGGGGATTTTCTACCCCGGCGCCAGAAGGCGTCGGCGCTGAGCCAAGCTGTGACCGTTCTGATTCTGCTCGCCGTGGGGGCCGCTGCGTTCTTCCTGTTGACCTAGGAATCCCAGCGCACGTCGGCCTCACCCGGCCGGACGACTCCGGCTTCGTAGGCGACGACGACCGCCTGGACCCGGCTGGACAGGCCGAGCTTCGACAGTACTGAGCTGACGTGGGTCTTGACCGTGGTCTCGCTGACGAACAGCTTCGTCGCCAGGTCGCGGTTCGAGAGACCACGCGCCATCCAGACCAGGATCTCCCGCTCGCGTTCGCTGAGGCTCGCCAGCAGCCCGACCCAGCGCGGATCCGGTTGGGCCGGGGCCGGGCTCGCCGTACCGCCGTCGAACTGGCGTTCCAGCTCCATGCAGCGCTCGAGCAGCACTCGCGTCGAGGCCGGGTCGACCAGAGAGTCCCCGCGGTACACCGCGCGCACTGCGGACACGAGTAGATCGGGGTCGGTGTCCTTCAGCAGGAACCCGGAGGCGCCGGCGCGGACCGCGGCCAGTACGTACGCCTCGTCGTCGAACGTCGTCAGCACCAGGACCGCGGGACGCGCCCGCCCCGCGGCGCGGTTCGCGGTGGTGATCCGCTCGGTGGCGACCAGACCGTCCATCACCGGCATCCGGATGTCCATCAGGACGACGTCCGGGTCGTACTGGTCGATCAGCCGGAGCGCCTCCTCGCCGTTCTCGGCCTGGGCGACCGTGGTCAGGTCCGGCTCGTGGTCGAGGATCATCGCCAGACCCATCCGGATCACGCCCTGGTCGTCGGCGACCAGGATCCGGATCGACTCGTTCAGTTCTGCGGCGGCAGCCATGCCTGCACTCTCCATCCACCCAGGGGGCCGGCCGCGACGGCGAGGGTGCCGCCGACCGCTGTCGCCCGTTCCCGCATCCCGATCAGTCCGTTGCCGCGGCCGCTCTCCTTGCGGCGCGCCGTCTCCAGCACGTTCACCGGCGGCGGCCCGCCGTTGCCGTTGTCGTCGATGGTCAGCAGATCGCCCTGCGGCCCACTCTGCCAGGTCACCCGCGCCGCGCTGGCCTTCGCGTGCACCATCACGTTCGTCAGCGCCTCCTGGATGATCCGTACGGCGGTCAGGTCGGTCGCCGACGTGAGCTGCCGCTGCCGGGGCGGGAGGTCCATCGTCACATCGATGCCGACCGCCTTCAGCCGCTCGCCCATCCGCGCCACGTCGGCCAGATCCGGCACCGGAGCGGTCCCGCCGCCCGAGCCGGTGTCGCCCTCGACCTGCGGCGATGCGGTGTTCAGGACCCGGACCGTCTCCCGCATCGCGGTCAACGCTTCCTTGCCGCTGGCAATGATCCAGCGGATCGCCTCGCGCAGTACTTCGGGACGCTGGTCGGCCACCCGGTCCGCGGCCTGCGCCCGGATCACGACGGCGCTGACGTGGTGCGAGATCACGTCGTGCAGGTCGCGCGCGATCCGCGTCCGCTCCGCCACCGCGGCCCGCTCGGCCTCGACCGCGCGCAGCCGGACGAGCTCCGCGTTCCGCTGCTCGAGCAGGGCGAGCGACTTCCGGCGCCGCCGCGCGTCCGCGCCGAGCAGCACCATCCCGCAGATCAGTGCCTCCGCGAACACGAACAGTGACACGTCGATATAGCTGTACAGACTGCCGAAGTCGCGGGGGAGAGCCTTGTAGCGCGGACCGTGCAGTACGTCGCGGTTGACGTGACTGATCACGAACGCCACCACGATCGGCAGCCCGATCATCAGGCCGGCCAGGCTGCCCATCGTGAAGAACAGGCAGGTGAACCGCCGGACGCCGGCCGACGCTGCCAGGTACCCGACGACGAGCAACGGAACCAGGTGGATCTCCGACTGCAGCGCCGCGTTGCTGATCTC
>DASSDE010000849.1:0-5562 GCA_035697365.1 Kribbella sp.
GCCGGTCCTTCTCGGCCTGACTGGCGACGATCTCACTACTGGTGCCCTTCAACGGACCGGCACCGAGCACCACACCGGCCCCCAGAGCAAAGAAGATCGCCACGATCGAAACAATGTGGTAGCGAAAGTCGATCACGTGAAGAGCTCCCGGATCCAGTAGATGAAGTCGCTCCAGCGGGCGCGCAGGATCGACCAGAGGACGTCGTCGGCGCCGATGGCGATCATCGCCATCCCGACGGCGAACAGGCCGGCCACGATCAGCGCGATCACCTGGAGCGCCGAAACCCGGCTGCGGTACAGCCGGCCGACGCCCTTGGCGTCCACCAGCTTGGCACCGACCCTGAGCCGGGTGATGAAGGTGCTCGCCATCCCGGAGCGTCCCTTGTCGAGGAACTCCACCAGCGAGTTGTGGGTGCCGACCGCGACGATCAGCGACGCACCCTTGGAGTCGGCCAGCAGCATCGCGACGTCCTCGCTGGTGCCGGTGGCCGGGAACTCGATCGATGCCACCCCGAGCCGCTCGAGCCGCTCGGAGCCGGGCGCGCGGCCGTCCCGGTACGCATGCACGACCACCTCGGCGCCGCTCGTCAGCGTCTCGTCCTTGACCGAGTCCATGTCGCCGACGATCAGGTCCGGGACGTAGCCGTTCTCGACCAGGGCGTCGGCGCCACCGTCCACCCCGATCAGCACCGGCCGGTACTCGCGGATGTACGGCCGCAGCGCGACCAGGTCGTCGCGGTAGTCGTACCCGCGGACGACGATCAGGACGTGCTTGCCCTCCATCGGCGTGTGGATCTCCGGTACGCCGACACCGTCCAGCAGCAGGTCCTTCTCGCGCCGCAGGTACTCGAGGGTGTTCGCGGTGAACGCCTCGAGCTGCGTGGACAGTCCGGCGCGGGCCTCGTCCATCAGCTCCGCGACCGACTTGCTGTCCTGCGCGAGTCCCTTCGCAACGGTCTCGTGCCCGCGGTACAGGGTGCCTTCGTCGAGGCGGACCTGCTCGCCCTCGTGCAGCACCGAGAACACCTCGCGGCCGACGCCGTCGACCAGCGGGACGCCGGCCTCGACCAGGATCTCAGGCCCGAGGTTCGGGTACCGGCCGCTGATCGAATCGGCCACGTTCACCACCGCGGCGACCTTGCAGTCGACCAGCGCCTCGGCGCTCACCCGGTCCAGGTCGACGTGATCGATGACCGCGATCTCGCCCGGCTTCAGCCGTTTGGTGAGATTCTTGGTACGTCGATCCAGCCGGACCACACCGGTCACTCCGGGCAGTTCAGTGGTACGTGCTCTCCGCAGGCTGGGCAGTTTCATCGCACCCTCATCCTGCCATGTCAAGAGCCCCTTCCCCGGTCATTTACCCGGCCCGGGGATCGTTCACGCATTGAAATAAAGGTAACTGTGCGTCAAATCATCCTTTTGAACGACGCTTCTTCCGCGGTTTGTGTCGCTCCGCCGCCAGGGCCAGCAGCTCCTCGGCGTGGGCCTGCGCGGCGTCGGAATTCTCCAGCCCGGCCATCATCCGGGACAGTTCCTTCAGGCGGGCGTCGTCGTCCAGGGCGACCAGGCCGCTGGTGGTGACCGATCCGTCGTCACTCTTCAGTACGACGGCATGACGATCCGCGAACGCGGCAACCTGTGGCAGGTGGGTGACGACGATCACCTGCGCCTTCTCGGCCAGCCGCGCGAGCCGCTTCCCGACCTCGACCGCGGCGCGGCCACCGATCCCGGCGTCGATCTCGTCGAACACCAACGTGGGCACGGGATGCGTGTCGGACAGGATCACCTCGAGTGCGAGCATCACCCGCGACAGCTCGCCGCCGGACGCGGCCTTCTGCAGTGGGCGCGCCGGGCTGCCCGGATTCGCCGCGAAGCAGAACTCGACCTCGTCGATGCCGAACGGCCCGGGGGTCGTCTCGTGCACCTCGACGGTCAGCTTCGCGTGCGGCATCGCCAGGCCAGTCAGCTCCTCCGAGACCGCGACGCCAAGGCGTTCGGATGCTTCGATCCGGGCTTCGCGCATCTGCCGGCCGAGGTCCGCGAGCTGTGCGTCCAGCTCCGTCAGCTCGGTGGTCAACTGCTCCACTCGTTCGTCGCTGCCGTCCAGGTCGGCGAGCCGGGTCGCCGACCGCTTCGCCCACTCCAGCACCTCGTCGACGGTTCCCTGCTCGGCGCCGTACTTGCGGACCAGCCCGTGCAGCAGCGCGCGCCGCTCGCTCACCACGGCCATCCGCGCCGGATCGGTGTCGACGTCGGCCGCGTACGACGACAGCTCCTGCGCCAGATCGGCCGCCAGGTAGCTCAGCTCGCCCGCCCGGTCGGCCAGCTCCGCGATCTTCGGGTCGTGCTCGCGCTCACCGTCGAGGACCTGTTTCGTCAACCCCAGCAGGCCGAGCACGTCGTTCGGCCGGTTGGCGTCGAGGTCCTCGGAGGCAAGCGCATCCGAGGCAGACGTGGCCGCGGTCCGCAGACCGTCGGCGTACGCGAGCCGCTCCTCCTCGGCCGCGAGCTCGGTGTCCTCACCGGACAGCGGCTCGGCCTTCGCGACCTCGTTCAGACCGAAGCGCAGCAGATCCGCCTCCGCCAGGCGATCACGCTCGCGGGTGGTCAGCTCGGTCAGCTCGGCCTCGACCTCACGGTGCCGCTTGTACGCCGCCGAGTACTCCTGCAGCGGTACGAGAACTGCCTTGCCGGCAAAGGTGTCCAGGGTCTCGCGCTGCCGTGCGGGCTGCAGCAGCCGCCACTGATCTGCCTGCCCGTGGATCGCGACCAGATCGCCCGACACCTCACCGAGCACCGACACCGGTACGGACGCGCCGCCCAGGAACGCCCGCGAACGGCCCTCCGACGACAGCTCCCGCGCGATCAGCAGCTCGTCGTCGTCCAGTTCGCCGCCGCGGTCCTCGGCCTGCTGCACGATCGCCCGCGGTACGGCGCTCGCCCGCCCCTCCACCCGGGCCCGCCGCGTCCCGTGCCGTACCAGACCGGAGTCCGCGCGGCCGCCGAGCAGCATGTTCACCCCGGTCACGACCATCGTCTTGCCGGCCCCGGTCTCACCCGTGACGGCAGTGAAGCCAGGGTCGAGGTCCAGGGTCGCGTCCTCGATCACACCCAACCCGGTGATGCGGATTTCGGAGAGCATCTACGACTCCTGTTGTCCGTTGCGTTTGCGTTCGGCGGCGCCTCGCCAGCCGAGCACCGGGAGGTCGAACTTCGCCACCAGCCGGTCGGTGAACGGTGCCTCGTGGGCCCGGGCCAGCCGGACCGGCACCGAACCCCGCCGGACCTGGATCTCGGCGCCGGGCGGCACCTCGACCATCCGGCGGCCGTCGCACCACAGCACGCCGCGCCCGTGCCAGGACGGCACCAGCTCGATCGACAGCTGCGAGGTCGGCGCCACCACGATCGGCCGGGAGAACAACGCGTGCGCGCTCAGCGGCACCAGCAGGATCGCCTCGACCTCGGGCCAGACGATCGGCCCGCCGGCCGAGAACGCGTACGCCGTGCTGCCGGTCGGGGTGGCGACCACGACACCGTCGCAGCCCCAGCGCGACAGCGGCCGGTCGTCGACCTCGACCAGAACCTCGAGCATCTTCTCCCGAGCGGCCTTCTCGACGCTGGCCTCGTTCAGTGCCCAGGTCTCGAAGATCAGGTCGTCGTCCAGCCGCACGTCGACGGCCAGCGTCATCCGCTCCTCGACCGCGTACGTCCGGTCGACCACCACCTGGACGATCCGCTCCAGGTCGTCGACCTCGGCCTCGGCCAGGAACCCGACGTGGCCCAGGTTCACCCCGAGCACCGGCGTGCCGTGCGGGCGGGCCAACTCGGCGCCGCGCAGGATCGAGCCGTCGCCGCCGAGCACCATGATCAGCTCGACCTCGTTCGCCGCCTTGTCCGGATCGTCGACGATCTCCACCGGGTCGAGCTTGAGTTCCGCGGCCTCGCCGCTGAGCAGCCGGACCTGCATCCCGGCGTCGGTCAGCAGCCGATGCGCCTCGCGGGCCACCTCGACCGCCTGCTCGCGGCCGGTGTGCGTCACCAGCAGCACGCGCCGTGGCTCGTGCTCAGCCAACCCAGCCTCCTTGGTCACGATCCAGCCCGCTTTATTGCGGTCCGTTCTCGATGGCACTCCGGAGCATCGTCTCATCGAGAGCCGGTGCTTCCCGCCGTATCCACAGGAAGTATTCGACATTTCCGGACGGACCGGGCAACGGGCTGGCCGCCACGCCCGCGATCCCCCACCCCAGCTCGTGCACCTTGGCGGCGACCTGGCGGACGGCGTCCGCCCGCAACTCCGGGTCCCGGACCACGCCGCCCTTGCCCAGCCGCTCCTTGCCGACCTCGAACTGTGGCTTCACCATCAGCATCAGGTCGCCGTCCGGCTTCACCACGCCGATCAGCGCCGGCAGCACGATCGTCAGGCTGATGAAGCTCAGATCGCTGACCACGAGATCGACCGGTTCGCCGCCGATGTCGTCGAGCGTCAGCGTCCGGACGTTCGTACGGTCCATCACGGTGACGCGCTCGTCGGTCTGCAACGCCCACACCAACTGGCCGTACCCGACGTCGACGGCGATCACGTGCGCCGCCTCGTTGCGCAGCAGTACGTCGGTGAAGCCGCCGGTGGAGGCGCCGGCGTCGAGCGTACGGCGACCCTGCACGTGGACGTCCGGGAAGGCTTCGAGCGCGCCGATCAGCTTGTGCGCGCCACGACTCGCGTAGCCGGGGTCCTCGTGCTCGGAGGTGTCGACGACGATCGGAGCGTCCGCACCGACCCCGGTCGCAGGCTTGCCGGCCACGGTGCCGGACACCTTCACCTTGCCGGCCGCGATCAGCTCACTTGCGTGTTCGCGCGAGCGTGCCAGACCACGACGTACCAGCTCGGCGTCGAGCCGCGACCGCTTGACTCCTTTGGCCACTAGGGCATGTCTCCTGATCTCCTGCCGTAGCGAGCAGGTGCTAGGTGCCGTGCCGAGTGCGCAGTAGGTGGGAGATCAGGAGGCATGCCCTTTGGCTGCTCAGCCCCGGTCGCTCTGCTCGGCGTCGGCCTCGACCAGCGCGCTCTGCAGCCGCTCGTGCAGATCGGCATACACCTCACCGTGCTCGCTCACCGGCCGGTCGCGCAGCTCGTCGAGCCGCCCCATGGTCTCCTCGACCAACGGATGCCCACCCTCCGCACCCACACCCTCGTCCTGCCCGAGCGCCTCGTCCTGGGCGACGTCCTCGTCGTGGGCGACGTCCGCGGCCGAGGCGGCTTCGAACGGGTGCTCGTGCTCCTCACCGGGTGCGCGGGCGAACTCCGGCCCGAACTCGACCGCAGCCGGATCCACATGCTCCCCCGACTGCCCGGCCTCCTGGACCGCATCCTGTCCCGCATCCTGGGCGCCCGGCTCGGTGTCGTAGTCGGGGTGACCCTCCGTCTCCTCGGACTCGTACGGGTCGAAGCCCGGCTCGACGTCCGGGTCCACGTCCGGTGGGAACTGCTCGCCGGGATGCTCAGTCATCTCAGGCCTTCTTCGCAGTCTTCTTCGCCGGCGCCTTCTTGGCCACCTTCTTGGCGGC
>DASSDE010000850.1:0-3149 GCA_035697365.1 Kribbella sp.
CTGGCTCCACGCGGTCTCGTGCCCCTGACCGTGCGGGCTGGTACCGGTGACCACCTCGACCTTGCCGGTCGGCAGCATCCGGATCGACGCGTGCTCCCAGCCGCCGCCGACGTACCCCATCGAACCGAGCCAGCGCGACGGTGCCAGCCCGCACATCTCGGTGAACGTCGAGACGCCGATCCCGAGCTGAACCGGATCGTTGGACGCACGGCGCTGTTCCTGCTCCTTGCGCAGGTCGTCGTAGCCGAACAGCTCGCGCGCCTTCGCCGTCGCGGCCTCGTAGTTGCCGGAGTCGTACCGCAGTCCCGACACCGTAGAGAACGGGAACTCCTCGTGCTTGATCCAGTTCCGTTCGCGGATCTCCAGCGCGTCGACGCCGACGCGGGCGGCGAGCTCGTCCATCAGGCGCTCGATCGCGTACGTCGCCTCCGGGCGGCCGGCACCACGATAGGCGTCGGTCCAGGTTTTGTTCGTGAACACGTTGGTGATGCCGAGGTGGTACGCGGGGAACTTGTAGATGCCGTTGTACATGAACGCACCGAGCAGCGGGATCGCCGAGGTGACCAGACCGAGGTACGCGCCCATGTCGGCAGTCAGCTCGACCTTCAGCCCGGTGACCGTGCCGTCGGCGTTCGCGGCGAGCGTGAGCTGTTGCCACTGATCACGACCGTGGTGCGCTGCCATCAACGACTCGGACCGCGACTCGGTGTACTTGCAGGGCTTTCCGGTACGCCGGGCCGCGAGGACTGTGAGTACCTCCTCCGGGGTGAACTGCAACTTGCCGCCGAAGCCGCCGCCGACGTCCGGCGCGATCACCCGGATCTTGCTCTCCGGGATGCCGAGCACGAGCGCGATGAAGATCTTCACGAAGTGCGGTACCTGCGTCGACGACCAGACGGTCATTTGTTCAGTTGTCGGATCGACGACAATCGACCGTGGCTCCATGAACGCCGGGATCAGCCGCTGCTGACGGAACTCCTGCTCGATCACGATCCCGCCGTCGCGGGCGGCCGCGATCGCCGCCTCCACGTCACCGCCGGTGCCGGCCTCGGCCGAGTCGTACGACCAGACCGCGGACACGTTCGTCCCGAGATCCGGATGGGCGAGTACCTCGTCGCGGGCCGCGGCCTTCAGTTCCAGCGCGGGTTCGAGTTCCTCGTACTCGACGTCGACCAGGTCGGCGGCGTCGTTCGCCTCGGCCGCCGTCCGGGCCACGACGAGCGCGACGATCTCACCGGCGAACGCGACCCGGTCGACGGCCATCGACGGGTGCGCGGGGGCTTTCTGGTCGGGGACGACGGCCCACGCGTTCGGCAGGGCGCCTTGTTCTTCGGCGATGTCGGCGCCGACGATCACTGCGACGACGCCGGACGCGGCCTTCGCGGCCTCGGTGTCGATCGAGGTGATCCGGGCATGCGCGAACGGGCTGCGGACCATCGCGAGATGCTGCATGCCCGGCAGCACGATGTTGTCCGTCCAGCGCGTGCGGCCGGTGATCAGCCGAGCGTCCTCCTTGCGGCGACGCGCCTTGCCGACCTCAGCAACAGGACGTTCCTCAGTGGCAGTCACCGCACACCTCCGGCCGCACTCGTGTCCCCTTGTGCGGTTCGACCGGCAGCGTTGGCTGCGCAAGCGCGTACTGCTTTGACGATGTTCTGGTAGCCGGTGCAGCGGCAGAGGTTGCCTTCGAGGCCGAGCCGGATCTCGTCCTCGTCGGCATTCGGATTGTCGGCAATCAGATCGAGGGATTGCATGATCATCCCCGGCGTGCAGTAGCCGCACTGCAGGGCGTGGTTCTCATGGAAGGCCTGCTGCATCGGGTGCAGCTGACCGTTGGTCGCGAGTCCTTCGATCGTGGTGATCTCGTGACCGTCGGCCTGGACCGCGAGCAAGGAGCAGGACTTCACGCTCCGCCCGTCCAGGTGCACCGTGCAGGCGCCGCAGTTGCTGGTGTCGCAACCGACCACGGTGCCCGTCTTCCCCAGTTGCTCGCGCAGGTAATGCACGAGCAGCGTGCGCGGCTCCACTTCGTCCGTGAAACTGCTTCCGTCGACCTTCACCGTGATCCGGGCCATGGCCCCGCCTCCAGATGTCAGTACTCGCCGTAGGTTCGATCCTGCTCCTGTTCGGTTCCTGCCCACAAGGTTCAGTTGCTGAGTTCGGCGACGGATCAGTGGTGAATCGGCCCCGCCGCCGAGGAAAGTCGTTGCCCCGCGCCACCCCAGCGTTGCGCGATGATCTCCGCCGCGATGCTCACCGCGGTCTCCTCCGGGGTGCGGGCGCCGAGGTCGAGTCCGATCGGGCTGGCCAGCCGCGCGATCTCGTCCGCGCTCAGACCCGCCTCCCGCAAGCGTTTCAGGCGATCGTCGTGCGTCCGCCGGGATCCCATCGCGCCGATGTAGGCGACCTGCGGCAGCCGGAGCGCGACCTCCAGCAGCGGTACGTCGAACTTCGGATCGTGTGTCAGCACGCAGATCACCGTGCGGTCGTCGATCCGCCCGGCCGCGGCCTCGCCGGCCAGGTACCGGTGCGGCCAGTCGACAATCACATCGTCGGCAACCGGGAACCGGGACGCGGTCGCGAATACCGCACGCGCATCGCAGACCGTCACCCGATAGCCCAGGAACGCGCCGAGTCGCGCAACCGCAGCTGCGAAGTCGATCGCCCCGAATACCAGCAAACGCGGCACAGGCGCGTACGAAGAGACGAAAACGCGCATGCCCTCGCCGCGTCGTTGTCCGTCCGGTCCGTACTCCAACGTCTCGGTCCGTCCGTTCGCCAACAGGCCGCGCGAATCGTCGACAATCGCATCGTCGGCACGCTCGGAGCCGACGCTGCCCTGAGGCCCGCCGGGCCGGACGATCAGTCGTTTCCCGAGCCGGGCGGGATCCGGATGCGCGACCACCGTCGCGACCGCGACCGGTCGGCCTTCGGCGATGTCGGCCGCGACCTCGCCCAGTTCTGGGAACGACGAGCGGTCGACCTTCTCGACGAACACGTCGAGGATCCCGCCGCAGGTCAGTCCGACCGCGAACGCCGACTCGTCGCTGACGCCGTACCGCTGCAGGACCGGATCGCCCGACTCCAGGATCTCCTCACCGAGCTGGTACACGGCGCCCTCGACGCAGCCACCCGACACGCTGCCGACA
>DASSDE010000851.1:0-3937 GCA_035697365.1 Kribbella sp.
GAAGGGCGCCGAGGTCGCGGTGCTGAAGACCCGCGCCGAGATCACCAAGCCGGCCACTGCGATGGTGACCGGTGACGCCTACGGCACCAAGGTCAGCGTGGACAAGCTGGTCGTCTCCGGCCCCACGGCCTACCAGGCCACCTGCCAGGGCACCGAGGGCAAGACGGTCCGCAACGCGATCGGCGCGCTGAGCGTCCCGAACGTCGGCAAGATCGACCGGGCGTTCACCACCAAGAACGGCTACATGAACCTGGACAAGTCCGCCATGAACTTCACCTCGCACATCGCGGGCGGGAAGCTCGGGCCGCTGTCCTTCGGCGCCGTCGAGTCGTCGGCCTCGGCGTCGAAGACCAAGGACGGCAACGTCGAGCTGAGCTCGTCCTCGAGCATCGCCTCGCTCCGCGTCGGCGGCAAGGTCTACAACGTGCCGACCCAGCCGAACACCGTGGTCGAAATCCCCGGCGTTGCCAAGCTGACCTTCAACCAGGTCCTCCGGCAGCAGCGGTACATCTCCGTCAACGCCCTGGTCGTCGAGGTCCCTGGCCTGAACACCAAGGTCGTCGTCGGTCACTCGGCCGCAGGCGTCGTCAGCTGATCTCAGCAGACACCTTCTGAGTCGAACCTCACCGGCCCAGAGCACCGGCCCCCGGATCCCGCACGGATCCGGGGGCCGGTTCCGTTTGTTCAGGCCAGTCTCAGGCGTCGAGGATCAGCGTGACCGGGCCGTCGTTGGTGAGGGCAACCTGCATGTCGGCGCCGAAGACTCCGCGCTCCACCTTGGCGCCGAGGGATTCCAGCGCGGCGCAGAACGCGTTGTAGAGCGGCTCGGAGACGGGGCCCGGGGCCGCGGCGCTCCACGACGGGCGGCGGCCCTTGCGCGTGTCGGCGTACAGGGTGAACTGGCTGATCGCGAGGATCGGCGCCTGCTCGTCGGCGGCGGAACGCTCACCGTGCAGGATGCGCAGGGTCCAGATCTTCGCAGCCAGCGCGGCCGCCTTCTCGCCGGTGTCGTCGTGGGTAACGCCGAGCAGGACCAGCAGGCCGGGCCC
This sequence comes from Kribbella sp., assembly GCA_035697365.1. Classification (GTDB taxonomy): domain Bacteria; phylum Actinomycetota; class Actinomycetes; order Propionibacteriales; family Kribbellaceae; genus Kribbella. The sequence goes on from DASSDE010000851.1 coordinate 1,050, forward strand.
CTCGATCGCGCCGACGGTTGTGCCGTCCACGGTGACGGACGCCTGGCTGACTCGCTGTACTACGGCTCTCATGACTGTATTGAATGCCACGCCTCCGGCGCGGCGGGTCCTGGGGCTGTGCCTCCCGGTCTTCCCTCGTCGCTCTGGTCGCTTCGCTCCCGCCGCTCCTCAGTCCAGATCGGGAGGCCCCAGGACCGGCATCATCTCGTGCGGGAGATCGTCCGGTCATCGGACCTGTTGACCGGCAAATATCCTTATCAGCGCCCGATCTGGCAGGATTCGTCCATGGCGTCGACTCTGATCACTGTTGCTCCCACCGGTGCCGAGACCGCGAAGGCGGACTGCCCGGCGTTGCCGACCACGCTCGACGAGTTGGTCGAGACGGCGAAGCGCTGCGAGGCGGCGGGGGCGGCGATGATTCACCTTCACATCCGTGACCGTGAGCACCGCCCGACCCTCGACCTCGGCCGGTTGAGCGAGAGCGTTGCCGCCGTACGGGAGAACACCAGTCTGATCGTGCAGCTGTCGACCGGCGGTGCCGTCACCGATCCGTACGAGAACCGGCTGCGCGTGCTGGACGCCGCACCGGACTCCTGCTCGTTGACGATGGGCACGGTGAACTTCGGCGACGACGTGTTCATGAACCCGTGGCCGTTCGTCACCGAGCTCTACCAGCTCACCCAGGAGCGCGAGGTCGTACCGGAGTTCGAGCTGTTCGACCTCGGTCACATCGCGGCGCTGCACCGGCTGCTGGGTAAGTACGGGCTGCCGTACGGGGGCCGTGTGCACTGCGATCTGGTCATGGGCGTCCCGGGTGGCATGCCCGGCACGGCGGACGCACTGGTTGCCGCGGTCAACGCACTGCCGGACGCCGTCACGTCCTGGTCCGCGACGGGCATCGGCCGTACGTCGCTGCCGGTCGCGCTGGCCGCACTGTCGAAGGGCGGCAACCTGCGGGTCGGGATGGAGGACACGCTAACGCTGGCGAAGGGCGTGCCGGTCACGCACAACGCCGAGCTGGTCGAGCGGGCCGCCACGCTGGCGACGTTGGCTCAGCGGCCGCCGATGTCGCCCGACGAGGCACGTGACCTGCTGAACGTGAAGCGCTGAATGAGGCCGGCCGCCACGCCGATCAGAACGATCGCTGCCTCCAGCAACAACCAGTCGCGGAGGTAGTCGCGGGGGAGGACCGTCGGGTTCACACCGGTTCCCTGACGTAGCAGGAGCGGTACCGCGATCAGGGTCGTGATGCCGACATACAGCAAGGTCGTCCGGACCACCGCGACCAGCCGATGCCCGTCGGGCCGGGCCGCCCGCCGTGTCACCACCCATCCGAGGGTGATGATCAACGGGCCGAGTACGAAGTCGTCGATCACCACCGCGCCGGCGAGCCAGAGCGGCAGGCGCACCAGTCCGTGGACGTCTACGGCGTTCACCAGGCTCCAAAGGCCCCAGAGGCCGACCAGGACGCCGGCAACCGCCAAGGCGATTCGTACTTTCACGCGATGACCTCCAGCCGATGGACCCACTTCGTCTGCAACACACCTGGACGGTTCGGCGCGATGATGCGCGCCGGGAAGCCGTGGTCCAGGGCAAGCTCCGTCCCGTTCAGCCGCAACGCCAGCAAGGTCAGCGGATCGGCGGCGAACTCCTCGGGCAGCTCGCTGGTCGCGTAGAACCCGCCCTTCTCCATCGACAGCACCCGGACCCGGGACTTCGCCGGTGCGCCGCAGAGCTCGAGCAGGTCGCGGATCCGGATTCCTTCCCAGCGGCCGCCCTGGCTCCACCCCTCCACGCAGGCGATCGGCAGCGCGGAGCGGCTCTGCGGGAGGTTCCGCAGCTCGTCGAGGCTGTACGACAGTTGCCTCGGGCCCGTGATCGTGAACCGCCAGTCCGCGCCGATCCCGGTCACACCGGCTGCTTCGGCCGTCCGGTTCACCGGCAGGCCCTGCGGCCCGATGTTCGGCTTGCGGGGCGCGAGGACGGCGACGGAGCCGAGCGGTGTCGCGGACTGGCCGGCGGTGGTGATACCGACGAGGGTCGCGGCGCCGGCAACCGTACGGAACAGGCCACGGCGCGTCAGCCCGGTGGTGCCGGCCGGGAGGGAGGCCGGTACGAGTTCTGACGTACGGCGCCAATGGGTGCGGATCAGCGGAAGCTTGAACGCGAGGTGGACCAGGAGCGCGCCGACGATGACCCACGCGAGCGCGTAGTGCGTCTGGCGGAACGGGAACGGCCAGGGGTACCACTGCAGGGTGTTGACGAAGCCGATGAACAGTTCGAGGCCCATCGCCGAGACCAGTACCAGGATCGACAGCCGTTCGATCGTGTGCCCGATTTCCTTCGGGTTCAGCTTCGCGAAGAGCTTCGGGTAGACGGTCCACAGCTTCGCCAGCAGCAGCGGTACGGCGACGGTGCCACTCACGACGTGCAGGCCTTGCGTGACGCGGTACAGGTTCGCCGGGCGGCTCGGGGCCGGCAGCCAGCTCGGAGTGTCCTGCAGGAAGTGGCTGTAGAGACCGGTCAGGAAGCAGACAACCACTGCACTGCCGAGCCAACGGCCGAGGACGGTCGCCACGCGCGGATGGTGCAACGGCGACGGGAACGACTTCGCCGTCGGAGGGGCTGGGAGCTTCATGTTTCTACTACACCGCAGGTGATGACGGCTGTGCGGCGTTCTTCGGTTACTGCTCGCGAACGGTGCGGCCGGAACCAGTTATCCACAGGTCTGCGTCGTTACGGCCGTGGGTGGCACCGATCGGGGCATACTCTGGGCAAACTTGACGAGAGGAGTGTGGCGGCGTGAAGACGCAGGAGCGATCGTCCGAGGACGACGAGCGCGCGATGGCGGATCTGGCCGAGGTCGCCGACTGGCGCCGGCTCTGGGG
>DASSDE010000852.1:0-2050 GCA_035697365.1 Kribbella sp.
TCGACACAACCCTCACAGTCCCCCACCACCCCGTCCGCGACGCCGACGACGAAGCCGACGGTCAAGCCGACCGTCCCGCCGAAGCCCAAGGTGAAGCAGAAGCCGGCGTACTACGCGCTGCGCGTCGAACGGCAACTGGACAAACTCGGCTACCCGGTCGGCGACGTCGACGGCGACATCACGTCACGCGCCAAGCAGGCGCTGTGCGCGTGGCGCGAGACCCACGGAATGCCGGTCAGCCGGGGCGGGCTGACGCTCAACGACGCGTACTCGGTGCTGAACGCAACCAAGCGCCCGACGCCGACCCGCGAACCCGGCATCTACGTCAACAAGACCTGCCAGGTGCTGTACCAGATCGTTGGCAAGTCCTACAAGCGGATCGTCTGGATCTCCACCGGCGGGCCCGGGTACGAGACCCCGAACCGGACCGGCAAGGTGTGGCGCAAGTGGGCGGGTGCGCACGAGAGCAGCCTGTACGACGACGCGTACATGTACGACTCGCTCTACTTCCTCAAGGACCGGCCCGGCATCGCCCTGCACGGCTCGCGCGTCAACTCCCTCGTCAGGCCGTACCCGGACAGCCACCGCTGCGTTCGCGTGATGCGCCCCCAGATCCATCAGATCTTTGCGGACACCCCTGTCGGCACCAAGGTCCAGGTCTACGGCGAGTTCTAGGTGGTACGCCGTCTCGCGCTGCTCGCCGTACTCGCCCTGACAGCCTGCAGCGCCCAACCCGACACCACCCCGGCTCCCACCCCCAGCGCGACACCAACGGTCGTCCCGCTAACAGCCACCCAAGCAACCAAAGCCGCGCTGCAGGCCGCCGATCTTCCCAAGGGCTGGGAGGGCGCTGTGGCCGTCGATCCGACTCCCACGCCGGGTTTGCGCGGTCAGTACGACCCTCCCGAGTGTCTGGTGTTCCGTCATCCGACGGACCTCCTCGGGACGCCGGCAACGGCGGTGCGCGCCCACTACTTCCTCCGCCCGGAATTGCCGACGGTCGACGAATTCGTTTGGTCCTGGCCGACGCAATTGGGGACGGTCATGCCGGACCTCGTCGGTCAACTGCCGAGATGTAGGCAATACTCGATGATTGACACGTACAAGCAGGCCTACCACTGGACGGCAAAACAGCTGCCCGTCCCTGGCGTTCGGGACTGTCTCGTGCTCCGTTACGACGCCACGCCGTCGGACGAGGACGATGTACCGTTTGCCGACTACATGGCGTACGTGGTGCGAGGTAGCGCCGTCGTCAATCTCGAGGCGGGCGGCGACGGAATCACCGATGCCACCTTCACCCAACTCGTGATCAAGGCCGTGGCGCGGTTGGACGCCGTGGTGGGGTAGCGAGAGCCAGCGCCGCGTCCCCAACTTTTGAGTTGTGGTGCCGGCCGACGTCTCGAGCGCATCGACACAGCAGTCAGGCCCGGGGGCTCAGGTTGGGTGGTGTGATTGTTCGATGGTGTCGAGTAGCCAGGACAGGCCTGGTTCGAAGTTGTCGGGTTGGGCGGCGAAGCCGTGGCGTAGCAGTGGGGCTATGTGCGGATGGTCGCCGCTGTCGGCGCGTTCGATCAGGTAGGTGTTGACGGTCGAGGTCCACTCGCCGGCGGCGGCCGGATCCGTGGGGACGGCGCGGCGTTGCGCGGCGATGCGGGTGACGTAGCCGACGGTGTAGTCGTTGACCGCGGTCGCGATGTTCCACGCCTCTTCCGCGCTGAGCGACAGCGGCGCCACCGCACGGATCCACTCGTCGAGAACGCGGAGGGTGTTCGGTCCGAGCTGGATGCGGTCGACCAGCAACTCGATCGACCACGGGTGCGCTAGTCCCTGATCCCTGGTCCGCCGGGCGATCGCCTCGAGCGCGCTCCGCCAGTCCGCCGGGAGTTCGTCACCGAGCACGCTCTCCCCGGCGAGCTGATCGAACATCAGGTCGAGCAGGTCGTCCTTGCTCGACACGTGCCCGTACAGGCTCATCGGCCGGACGCCGAGCCACGCGGCAACGCTGCGAATCGAGACAGCATCGAGGCCGTCCCGGTCGGCCATCTCCACC
>DASSDE010000853.1:0-5080 GCA_035697365.1 Kribbella sp.
GAGCCGCGCATCGCGGACGGTCTGCTCGGTCTGCTGCCCGTACACCACGCCCTGGTTGAGGTCGGTGACGCGCATCCCCCAGATCCGGCAGCCGAACTCGAGGTTGTGCGAGTCGTGCACCTTGCTGAGGTGGTAGAACGAACCCGGCTTCTTCGGGTAGAGCATCCGGTCCTTGCGACCGTTGTGCTCGACCTCCAGCCAGCCTTCCTCGATGTCGATGTTCGGCGTCCCGTACTCACCCATCGTGCCGAGCTTGACCAGGTGGATGTCCGGGTTGGTCTCGGCGATGGCGTACATCAGGTTCAGCGTGCCGACCACGTTGTTGTGCTGCGTGTACACAGCGTGTTCACGGTCGATCATCGAGTACGGTGCCGCGCGCTGCTCGGCGAAGTGGACGATCGCGTCCGGCTCGAACTCGCGCAGGACCTGGTAGACGAAGTCGGCGTCGAGCAGGTCGCCGACGTACGACGGGATCGTCTGCCCGGAGACCTCCTTCCAGGCCTGTACCCGGGACTCGAGATCTTCGATCGGGACCAGACTCTGCACGCCCAGCTCGCGGTCGTACCCGCGGCGGGCCATGTTGTCGAGCACGGCCGTGTGATGGCCGCGGTCGGAGAGGTGCAGGGCAGTCGGCCACCCCAGGTAGCCGTCACCGCCCAGTACGAGTACGCGCACGGTTCGGCCGCCTTCCGTCAGGAAACTTTGTTACGGTCCTTCATATCCCGAGTACCCACTGCCGTAACGTGACCAGCCCCACCTATTCGCTGGCAATCGGCTGAGAATTCCCTCCGGGCTGCCGCGTCCTGGTGCAGGGGTGCAGAATAGGGCCCGATGCGCGTTCTCACCAAGCTCCGGTCCCGCCGCGGCAGATGGTTGCTGTGGGCGAAGTACTCGGCGTCCTCCGTGGTTGCCACCGTGGTCAGCCAGGTCGCGTTCGCTCTGTGTTACTGGTTCGGTACGCCGGCGCTCGTCGCGACCCTGGTCGCCTGGCTCGCCGGCGCCATCCCGAACTACCTGCTGAACCGCCGCTACACGTGGGGCCGCAGCGGGCAGAAGTTGCCGTACACAATCATCGTGGTCGGCTCCGCGATCGCTGCCGCGCTGGTCACCTCGCTGACCGCGCACCTGGTCCAGCCGATCGAGTCCCACGCGTGGAAGACGGTGCTGGTCAGCGGGTCGTACCTCGGCACCTACGCGCTGCTGTTCATCGCGAAGTTCGTGCTGTTCGATCGGCTGGTGTTCGCCAGCTCCGAGCCCGCCGCCGACCGCGTCCCAGAACGTACTCCCGTAGCCACGTAGTCGTCATCACCCGCCCGTAGTTCGCGCCGTACACGATCCCCGGGCCTTTCTTGCTGGTCCCGTCACCGCGCCGGCGCATCGTCATCGGCAGCTCGACAACGCGGGCTTGGAGTGCGAGCGCACCCAGCAGCAGTTCTGACGACTGGTACTGCGGCTCGCGGAGCGTCACCGCCGTCGCCAGCTCGGCTCGCATCGCGCGGAAGCCGAACGAGGTGTCGGTCAGCTTCTTCCGGGTCAGTACAGATGCGAGTACGGCGAACACCCGAACGCCGATCCAGCGCAGGCGGCTGTCCGCGTCCTCGGCGCCGAGGCGGCGCGACCCGGTGACGAAGTCGGCCCGGTCGAGCAGGATCGGCTCAAGCAGCGTCTCCAGCTCGTCGTTGTCGTACTGGCCGTCCGCGTCGGTGGTGACGACGTACCGCGCCCCACCGTGCGCCGCGACGTGGTACCCGAGCCGGAGCGCGGCGCCCTGCCCACGGTTGCTCGGGGCAACACAGACGCAGGCCCCGTGCCTGCGAGCGACCTCGGCGGTGTCATCGGTGGCACCGTCGACCACGACCAGTACGTCGACGGGCATGCCGGCACAGGTCCTGGGCATGTTCTTCAGTACCGGTCCGATACCGTCCGCCTCGTTGTACGCCGCGATCACGACGACGACCGGCGCGAACTCGTTGTGCTGGAAGGGCTTCGCCGCCTCGGTGTCGACCGGGTCCGGGTAGTCGGCCATCGCAGGACGTGCCTGGTCCTTGCCGAGTACGGCGCGGAGGCCGATCACGCCCGCGAGCGGAAAGAACACCAGCCCGGGCAGTTGGTAGCGCCAGGAGAACTCGAACGCGGCCGAGCCGAGTAGGAGGATCACGCCGGCTGCCGCCGGGAACAGAGCGGCCGCGCGGAGACCGGACGTCTTGGCTCGGCCCAGCCCGGCCACTGCGGCCAGGGCGATCAGCACGTACAGCCCGAGCAGGACGCCTGAGGTGTAGCCGCCGTTGAGCTGATAGGCGCGCAGGATCTTCGCCGGGATCCTGGCGACGGACGGCTCCGAGCCGCCCCACTTCTTCGCGACCTTGGCGGTGTTGGGGTCCTGCAGGTTCGGATAGGTGGGCTGGAACTGCCAGCGCGACAGCGGCACGTCGTCCGGGGACGAGGTTCGCGTCGGCGCAAAGCCCTTCGCGAAATCCTTGAGCGCGGCGCGGGTGACGTCGAGCGGCTGATGCCGGATCACCAGGCGAGCGAACTTGGTGGCCAGTTCGCGCTTGTCGCTCCCGGGCGGCAGCTGACCGGGCCAGTTCTTGTCGCCGTACCGGTCGTGGGCGTACGTGTCGACGCCGAGTCGATGCCCGAGCGGCTCCTTGGGGCAGAACAGTTTGGTGCCTTCGTCGAGCGGAAGCTTCGAGCAGTCCGCGACGACGGCGGTCCGGCCGTACAGGATCTCGTTCTGCGCACCGGTGAATCCCCAGCGGCCCGTCTCGGCCCGGAAGTAGCCGACGTACGCACCGAAGACCACGGCGAAGCCTGCCACCGCGGCGGCGGTTCTGCGGATCAGCAACCGGCGATCCCGGCGCCAGGCGGAGCCGACGACGACCAGGTAGAGGACGACCGCGATGAGCATCGTCATGCCGATGGCACGCACCGCGAAGGCGCAACCGACGAGCAGCCCGGCCCAGGCGGCCCGCTTCCAGCTCGGCGCACCCTTGCCGAGCAGGAGCCACAGGATGCCGACGAGCAGCACGTCGAACGTGGTCTCGGCCATGATGTTCTGCTCGATCTGCACCTGGTACGCGTCGAGCAGGATCGGCGCGGCCGCCACCGCGGACAGCCATCGATAGACCGTCAGGCGGCGGGCCAGCGCGTAGATCGCGACACCGAGCAGCAAGCCGGTCAGGTGCTGGATCACCGCGACCAACGTGATGCCGTCGAGCCACACCAACGGGATCAGCACGAAGTCGTACCCGATCGGGTTCAGCTGGTCCGGCTTGAGCGCCGACATGTTCTCGAGGTAGTGCTGCGAGTCGATGTAGACGATCGCCGGCCGGTACGCGATGGTCGCGAGGATCCGCAGTACCAGCCCCAGTAGCAGGAAGATCGAGAGCAGCCAGTGCTTTCGCAGCACCCTCCGAGCGCGACCGGCGAGCCAGGCGAGGGTGACCTTCTCCCTCACTGTTGCTTGAAGTACTGCCACGTGCGCGCCAGGCCGTCCTCCAACGAGACCGTCGGCCGGTAGCCGAGATCGTTGGTGATGTCGACGACCACGGCCGGCATCTCGCCCGCCGGAGCCTCGATGTGCTCGGCCGGCACCGGGCATCCGGTCACCGCGCGCACCGTCTCGATCATCTCCAGTACGGACACCGAACGCCCGGACCCGATGATCGCGCGGCCGTCGTACTTGTTGTCGAGCGCCAGCAAGATGCCGCTCACCACGTCCTCGATGAACACCAGGTCGCGCCGCTGCTGACCGTCGCCGTACACCCGCACGCCGGTCCCGCCCAGCGCGGCCCGCATCATCCGCGGCACGAAGCTGTCCTTGTGCGACATCCCCGGCCCGTACACGTTCGTGAACCGCAGCGCGGCGGTCGCCATCCCGTAGCTTCCCGAGTACGCCGAGAGCAGCATCTCGCACGCCGCCTTCGTCGCGCCGTACGGCGTCAGCGGCCGCAGCGGAAGATTCGCGTTGATGGTCGACGTACCGACATCGCCCACCACCGCGTTCGTCGAAGCGAGCACGAACCGGTCCACGCCGCTGCCCCGCGACAACTCCAGCAGCACCTGCGTAATCGTCACGTTCTGCGCGAACGTCTGCATCGGCGCATCCACCGACCGCAACACCGACGTCAACGCCGCCAGATGCACCACCGCCGTCGGCCGCGTCTCGAACGCCGCCACACAGGTCTCCTGCTCCGCAAGATCCCCCGTCACCACGTGCACCCCGTCATCCCACGAGGAGTCCGGCGGCTCCCGATCCACAGCCGTAACCGCAACCCCGCGCTCCCGCAGAGCCCCCACCACGGCCCGCCCGATAAACCCGGAAGCCCCGGTGACCAGCACACGCTCATCCATACCGCTCAACCTACCCGCGCCGATCCATCCCGGGCCACGCTCCTCCGCTGCTCACTGACCGTCACCCAGCATCTCCAGATAGTGCGCGTACTTCGCGGTCAGCCGCTCCTGCGTCTTCTCGTCGAGGTGAGCCCGGCGTGCGGGGTCGCTGTTGTTCTCGATGTCCGCGCGTTTGATGAGGACCGCCCCCGGCGTACGAGCGAGCCTCGTCAGGTAGCCGGTCCTGGAGCTGCTCGACAGTGCAACGCTCGTCCTCGACCGAGTCGTGCAGAAGTCCCGCCATCTGCTGGTACTCGTCAGCGCCGTTGCGCCGGGCGATCTCCACGACCACACGCACATGGAGCACGTACGGCGCGTCGCCCTTGTCGACCTGCTCCCGGTGAACCGCGGCAGCCAGGTTCCCGACCGATTGCACACCTTCCCGCTCACCGCTCACCAAGCGGGCCAGTTCGGCCTTGAACGTGACCATCCACTCCCACCCACGATCCAGGTTCCCTTCCAAGGCATCCCTCGCCGTCAGCGTTCGGTCTACTACTCCGGCTACCGCGGTGAGCCTCCATCGTCGCGATCCGAGCCTCCCCGCAGGGTTTCTCCGGGGTAGAGCTCCCGCCGCAGCCAGGCGAGAAACTCCTCGTCTGTAGTCCAGTTGTCGCCGTCGGCCGCGAGACTGATTGCGTCGCTCGGCAGGCCCTCTCGGTCACCTTTCAGCAGCCGAGAGAATTCCGCC
>DASSDE010000854.1:0-5837 GCA_035697365.1 Kribbella sp.
GCCGTCCTTGATGTGCAGGCTGGACGTGAGCGCCAGCGCGATCGCGTCCTGCAGCCCGCCGAACATCTGCGCCTCGAGGCCCTTGGGGTTGATGCAGAACCCGGGATCGACGACGATCACCGCCTTGGTCACCCGCGGGCCGGTCACCGCCTCGCCCTCGATCGGCCGGTTCACCGTCTCGGGCCGGCAGTCGATCTCGACCAGGGTCGCGACCGCGGCCCGGTACTCCGAGTGGATCCCGACGCCCTGCGCCGTACCCTTCGGCATCGCCTTGCCCCACTCGCCGACCTCGGCCGCCTTGTTCAGCACGGCGAGCAGCCGCTGGTCCTTGAGGAAGTTCCGGCGGAAGCGGACCGGGTCCTGGCGGAACTTCGCGGCCAGCTGGTCGACCATCAACTCCTCGGCGCAGACCACGTTCGGCGAGTAGATGTTGCGCATGCTGCCGGTGTTGAACTTCAGCGGCACCTCGTTCAGCAGTTGCGTCGTGACGCCGAAGTTGTACGGCGAGGACTGCGTGAGCTCGAAGATCGTCTCCGCGAACGACAGGTTCCCGCCCACCGGGAGATCCGCGGCGTACGCCGTGATCATCTCGCCGAGCCCGTGCCCGAAGTCGGTCTGCACGCTCGTGTGCCGCTGCTCGTAGCTGAGCACGTTGCCGGCCGCGTAGTTCACCCGGACCCGCGACGTACACATCGGATGGGTCCGGCCCTGGCGGAAGTTGTCGGTCCGCGACCAGGACAGCTTGACCGCCTTGCCCATCTTCTGCGAGATCTCCGCCGCCTCGGCCGCGACGTCGTGGAACAGGTGCCGGCCGAACGAACCGCCGCCCTGCACGACATGCACCTTGACTGCGTCGATCGGCAACCCGAGCTGCTTGGCGATGTCCTCCTGCGCCACAATCGGTACCTTCAGGCTGGACCAGATCTCGGCGCTGTCCGGACCGACGTCCGCGATCGCGCAGTCCGGCTCGAGCGGGCTGTTGCTGGCGAACGCGAACACGAACTCGGCGTCGATCGTCTGCGACAGCAGCGGCGGCACCACCATCGGCAGCTGCGCCGCCCGGAGCTTCGCCAGTACGGTCGCGTCGGACTCGTCGTCGACCGTGCCCGGCCCCCAGGTCGCGTCGACCTTCTGGATCGCATCGATGCACTGGCCGAAGGTCTCGCCGCGGATCGCGACACCGTGGGCGATACCAACGACATCGGTGATGCCCGGCATCGCTCGCAGTGCGCCGAGGTTGTTGATCCTGCGCAGCGTGCCGTTGATCGTCGGCGGCCGCGCCACCATGGTCGGCTTCGCACCCGGTACGTGCATGTCCATCGCGAACTGCTTGCGACCGGTGACGATGTCGTGCGCGTCGACCCGGTTCTGCGGCTTCCCGAGAACGGTGAACTCCGACGCCGGCTTCAGCTCAGCAGCGACCTTGAGGGTCTTGGTGACGGCTGCAGCCTTGGCCAGCGAGCCGTACGTCGCGGTCAGGCCGTTCGGTGCGGTCAGCACACCGGCTTCCGCAGTCACCTTGTCGACGGCGACGCCCCACTGCAGCGCAGCCACCTCGATCAGGCGCTGCCGGGTGATCGCCGCCGCCGTACGGACCGGGACGTACATGCTGCGCATCGAGTTCGACCCGCCGGTGAGCTGGTTCATCAGCAGCTCCGGGCGGGCGTCGGCCAGACCGATCTCGACCTTCTCGATCGGCAGGTCCAGCTCCTCGGCGACGATCATCGCGAACGCGGTCGTGATGCCCTGCCCGACCTCGGCCCGCGGGACCGCGAAGAACGCCGTCCCGTCGGTGCGCAGCTCCACCGTGATCAGGCCGGATGTCGGCGCGGCGGCCAGGTTCTGCAGGTCGCCGAGGTCGAACACATCGGTCGGCTGCGGCACCGACGGCACGGCGGCATCCGCTGCCCGCGGGTCGGATTCGTTGGTCGCCCAACTGACCCCGACCGCCAGCGTCGGCGCGGCGATCAGGTACCCAAGAACTTTCCGTCTTCCCGGTCGGCGCCCGGCCTCCCGTTCGCTTGGTGACTCCAACGATCGACGGTCTTCGGCCATGCGGACCTCCGTGCGTGAGCAGTGAACCTGCCGGCACGCACTCGAGCGACACGCGCCTTACCGTGCACAACGCCGCGAAGTACCCATCAGTCACGCCCAATGGACGCCCACGCAGGCAGAAGTCCCGTTTCGACCGCCGAGCAAGCGGTTTCCACCGGGTTGTGCCTGCGTGGCGGTACAGCGCGGCCGTCTGTCGGCCGCCCGGACGTCAGCGGCGAGACCTCAGACGGAGCGGGTGGCTACCAGGTCGCAGAGGGTGTCGAGGGCTTCTCGGCCGGGGCCCTCGGGGAGGGCGGAGAGGAGTTTGCGGGCGTCGGCGGCGCGCCGGCGGACGTCGTCCTCGGCCTGGCGGAACGCGTCGTGCGAGCGGAGCAGGTCGAGGGCCTCGGCGAGCGGGGCGTCGTCGGACAGGTCCGAGTCCAGGAGGTTCAGCAGCCGGGCGTCGGTGGGATCCTCGGGATCCGCCTGAGCGCGGAAGATCAGCACCGGGAGGGTCGGAACGCCCTCGCGGAGGTCGGTGCCGGGTGTCTTGCCGGACTGGCCGGACTCGGACGCGATGTCGAGCAGGTCGTCGGCGAGCTGGAACGCGACGCCGATCTCCTCGCCGAAGGCCCGCAGCAACTCCTGCACCTCCGCCGACGCGCCGGCGTACCGGGCACCGAAGAGCACGGACGTCGCAATCAGCGAACCGGTCTTGTCCGCGACCACCGACAGGTAGTGCTTCAGAGGGTCCTGGCCGTCGCCGACCCCCATGGTCTCGCGGATCTGTCCCTCGACCAGGCGGCCGAAGGTACGGGCCTGGATCCGGACCGCTTCCGGACCGAGGTCCGCGACCAGGTCCGACGCGCGGGCGAACAGCCAGTCGCCGGACAGGATCGCGACCGAGTTGTCCCAGCGCGCGTTCGCGGTGGACGAGCCGCGGCGCAGCGCCGCCTCGTCCATCACGTCGTCGTGGTGCAGCGTCGCCACGTGGGTCAGCTCGACCACGACGGCCGCCTTCACGACGTCGTCAGAGGACTGCTCGGGGCCGAACTCGGCGCCGAGCAGCACCAGCAGCGGCCGGAACCGCTTGCCGCCGGCAAGCATGACGTGCTGGGCCGCCTCGGTGACGAACGGCGCCTCCGACTGGGTCGCGTCGAGCAGCGCCTGCTCCACGCGCTCCAGCCCAGCACGAACCCGGGACCCGAGCGCCGCATCGGCGAACTCGAATCCCAGGCTCTCGGCCGGCAGCTGGTTCGGACTCAACGGATGAACTCACCAGCTCGGGCCGCCAGGTCGAGCACCGGTCCGGGAACCAGACCGAGGACCACCGTGGCGGCGAGACCCAGCGCGACCGCCGACGTGGTCTGCCAGCCCGGCAGCGCCACGTCCGGCGCATCGGCCGGCAGGTCGGAGAAGAACATCAGCACGATCACGCGGACGTAGAAGAACGCGGCGACCAGGCTGGACAGGACGGCGACGACCACCAGCGGCCACGCGCCACCGGTCCAGGCCGCGCTGAAGACCGCCCACTTGCCGGTGAAGCCCGCGGTCAGCGGGATGCCGGCGAAGGACAGCAGGAAGAACGCGAAGATCGCGGCCAGCAGCGGCGACTTCTTGCCCAGCCCTGCCCAGCGGGACAGGTGCGTCGCCTCGCCGCCCGCGTCCCGGACCAACGTCACGACCGCGAACGCGCCGATCGTCGGGAACCCGTACGAGACCAGGTAGAACAACACCGCCTGGGTTGAGGTGATCCCGTTGTGCACGCCGTTGCCGGACTGCGCGAGGCCGACGAACGCGGTCAGCAGGAAGCCCGCGTGCGCGATCGAGGAGTACGCGAGCATCCGCTTCACGTCGGTCTGGGTGATCGCGACGATCGAACCGACCACCATCGTCAGGATGGCGACGATCCACATCATCGGCGCCCAGTCCCAGCGGGTCCCGCCGAGCGCGACGTAGAAGACCCGCATCAGGCCGACGAACGCGGCGATCTTGGTGCAGGCCGCCATGAAGCCGGTGACCGGCGTCGGGGCACCCTGGTACACGTCCGGGGTCCAGGAGTGGAACGGCACGCCGCCGACCTTGAACAGCAGGCCGACGCCCAGCAGACCGGTACCGGCCAGCAGGATCGTGTCGCCACCGGTCTGGGTCCCGAGCGCGTCCGCGATGCCGCCCAGCGACATCGTGCCCGCGTACCCGTAGAGCAGTGCGATCCCGAACAGCAGGAACGCCGACGAGAAGGCGCCGAGCAGGAAGTACTTCATCGCGGCTTCCTGCGAGATCAGCCGGCGACGGCGCGCCAGCCCACACAGCAGGTACAGCGGCAGCGAGAACACCTCGAGCGCGACGAACAGGATCAGCAGATCGTTCGACGCGGCGAACAGCATCATGCCGCCGACCGCGAACAGCGTCAGCGGGAAGATCTCGGTGTGCTCGATGCGCAGCGCCGTACCCTCACGCTCGGCCTCGGAGCCCGGTACGGCGGCCGCCTGGCCGGCGAACGCGGACAGGCCGCCGTCGATCGAACGCTCCGCGAACAGCAGCACGCTGATCAGCGTCAGTGCCAGCAGGATCAGCCAGGTGAACAGCGCCGGGCCGTCCACCGCGACCGCGCCCTGGACCGCGATCAGTTCCTTCTTGTCGTGCATCAGCATGCCGGTCAGTACGCCGGACACAACCACGGCGACCACCGTGATCGCCAGCTGCACCAGGTGCCGCAACTGCCGGGGCAGGAACGCCTCGACCAGGACCCCCACGGCGGCCGCGCCGAACACGACGAACAGCGGCGACAGCTCGCTGTACTCGATCTTCGGCGAGGTGAAGTCCGCCAGCGGCAGCAACATCGCGCTCACTTCTGTCCCTCCGTCACGGGGATCTGCGGTGCCTTGTCGGTCACGCCCACCCGCTGCATGGTCGAGTCGACCGCGGGCTTGATGATGTCGACGATCGGCTTCGGGAAGATGCCCAGGCCGATGATCAGGATCACGAGCGGTGCGATCGCCAGCACCTCACGCGCGTTCAGGTCCTTCAGCTTCTCGATCCCGTCGCGGACCGGCCCGGTCATCAGGCGTTGGTACATCAGCAGGATGTACAGCGCGGCGAGCACGATGGCGACCACTGCGATCACCGCGATCACCTTGTGCCGGCTGAAGGTTCCGGCCAGCACCATGAACTCGGAGATGAACGGCGACAGGCCGGGCAGGGCCAGGCTGGACAGGCCGGCGAACAGGAACGTACCGGCGAGCACCGGTGCCACCTTCTCCACCCCGCCGTAGTCGGCGATCCGCGCGGACCCGCGCCGGGAGATCAGGTACCCGGCGACCAGGAACAGTGCGGCCGTGGAGAGGCCGTGGTTGAACATGTAGAGCGTCGACCCGGTCAGGCCCTGCGACGTCAGCGCGAAGATGCCCATCACGATGAAGCCGAAGTGCGAGATCGAGGTGTACGCGATCAGCCGCTTGATGTCGGTCTGGCCGATCGCCAGCAGCGCGCCGTACAGCACCGAGATCAGCGCCAGGACCAGCACCACCGGAGTCGCCCACTGCGATGCGTTCGGGAACAGGCCCAGGCAGAACCGGATCATCCCGAAGGTGCCGATCTTGTCCAGGATGCCGACCAGCAGCACCGACGTCCCCGGCGTCGCCTCACCGGCCGCGTCCGGGAGCCAGGTGTGGAACGGCACCATCGGCGCCTTCACCGCGAAGGCGAAGAAGAAGCCGAGGAACAGCCAGCGCTCGGTGTTCTGGCTCATGTCGAGCTTGATCATGTCGGCCAGCAGGTACGACGGGTCGCCGTGCTTGGCG
>DASSDE010000855.1:0-2889 GCA_035697365.1 Kribbella sp.
AACGCCATCTCGTGGGTGACGACGAGCATCGTCATCCCGTCCAGCGCCAGCTTGCGCATCACCGTGAGCACGTCGCCGACCAGCTCGGGGTCGAGTGCGGACGTCGGCTCGTCGAACAGCATCAGGGCCGGGTCCATCGACAACGCGCGAGCGATCGCGACCCGTTGCTGCTGACCGCCGGACAGTTGCGCCGGGTAGGCCTCGATCTTGTCGCTCAGGCCGACCCGCTCGAGGTTCGCGCGGGCGACCTTGTCCGCCTCGCCGGCGGTCCGCTTCAGAACGGTGCGCTGAGCAACGGTGCAGTTCGCCAGGACGGACAGGTGCGGGAACAGGTTGAACTGCTGGAACACGATCCCGATCTGCTGCCGGGCCGCATCCAGGTGGCAGTCCGGATCGGTGATGTCCTCACCGCGGACGATCACCTGTCCCTGCTGCGGCGTCTCCAGCAGGTTGACGCAGCGCAGCAACGTGGACTTCCCGGACCCGGACGGGCCGATCACGCACACCACTTCGCCTTGTTCCACGGTGAAGTCGATGCCGCGCAGGACGTGGTTGCTGCCGAACGACTTGTGCAGGTTCTTGATCTCTACCAGGGCCATGTCAGCGGGTCCTCGCCGTACGGGCTTCGAGTCTGCGGGCCAGGATGCCCAGCGGCAGGGTGATCACCAGGTAGCAGAAGCCGCAGACCACGATCGGGGTCAGGTTCGAGTCGGTGTTCGCGAGGTCGCGGCCGAAGCCGGTGAGCT
The DNA here is from genome assembly GCA_035697365.1 of Kribbella sp. Taxonomy (GTDB): domain Bacteria; phylum Actinomycetota; class Actinomycetes; order Propionibacteriales; family Kribbellaceae; genus Kribbella. The sequence continues at coordinate 747 of DASSDE010000855.1, forward strand.
CGTACCCGTCCGCGGCGACACCGATCATGAACACCAGCGAGGAGTCCTTCACGAGCAGGATCAGGTCGTTGGTCAACGGCGGCAGCACGATCCGGAACGCCTGCGGGAGCACGATCTTGCGCATCGCCAGCCCGGCCGGCATCCCGAGCGAGCGGGCCGCCTCGACCTGTCCCTTCGGTACCGCCTGGATGCCGGCCCGGATCACCTCGGCCATGTACGCCGACGCCACGATGCCGAGCGCCAGCCAGACGACACCGTACGGGTCCCAGGGAATCGTCATCCCCGGGAACGCCAGCGGCAGCAGGCTGAACGCGATGAACACCACGATCGCCGGCAGCCCGCGGAAGAACTCGATGTACGCCGTCGCGATCCACCGGTACGGGCCGACCTGGCTGAGCTTCATCAACGCCAGCAGGGTGCCGCCGGCCAGACCGATCACGAACGCGCCGGCCGTGTATTCGAGGGTCTTCACCAGCGCCTGCAGGACGCCGTTCTCGAACGTCGACTTGATGAACGCCGGGCGGAAGAACACGTCGGCGACCTGGTGCCAGTCCGCGCTGAACGCGGCGGCCAGCACCAGGAGGACGAGGATCGCGTACTGGATCCAGCGGGAGCGCTGCGAGCGCTGCCGTGGGCTCAGTCCCTTCCGTTCAACAGGAGTGCCGGTGGAAGTAGTCACTTCTTCGGCTCAACCCCGAACCACTTCTTGTAGATCTCGTTGTACTTGCCGTCCGATTTCGCCTTGGTCAGCAGCTCGTTGAACTTCGCCACCAGCTTCGGGCCGCTGCCGTCCTTGAGGGCGCCGAAGCCGTACTGCTCGCCGGTGTTGAACTCGGCGACCACGGCCATGTCCGGGTTGTCCTTGACATACGGGTAGAGCACGCCGTTGTCGTTGATGGCAGCGTCCACCCGGCCGGACTTCACGTTGTTCTCCTGCAGGGCAAGGTCGTTGAACGGGATCACCGTGTACCCGTTCGCCTTGGCGTTCTCGTCGGCGTACTTCTTGCCGGTGGTGTCAGCCTGGGCGCCGAGCTTCTTGCCGCGCAGGTCGGCCAGCGTCTTGATGCCGGAGTCCTTCTTCGTCATCAGCACCTGGGTGGCGTCCATGTACGGGTCGGTGATCGCGATCGCCGCCTGGCGCTCCTTGGTGATCGTCATCGCGCCCATGCCCATGTCGCACTTCTTCGCCTGGAAGGCGGCGCCCGAGGTGACCTGCGACCATTCGATGTTCACCACGTCGTAGTCCACGCCCAGGTCCTGGGCGACCAGGTCGAGCAGGTCCACGTCGAAGCCGACGACCTTGGTGCCCTCCTTGTACTGGAACGGCTTGTACGGCAGGTGGGTGCAGATGGTCAGTTTGCCCGGCTTGACCAGCGTGATGCCGGCCGCCTTCGCCTTGTCGTCGGACCCGCCGCTGTCGTCACCGCCGCCACAGGCGGACAGGGTGAGCGCGAGTACGGCGACCGCGGCGGCAGCGTGCGCCCGGCGCTTGCGGAGAGTGGGGACGATGTTCATCGCGGATTCTCCTCGACAGGGGTTGTGAATCCCCGCATCCTGGCACACCTCTCGCGATGTGGGGCCTCTCACAGCAGACCAGTGGTGCATGTGGTTTACTCGTCGCGACGGGTGACCCCCTGGCAACAGAGCCGTTCGACGCACCCTCATCGAACGCTCACCACTTGAATCCGCTCGCTTTCTCCCGAAGGGTCCCCGCATGGTCGCCCAAGCTGTTGAGCCCACCATTTCCTCAGGGTCCACCGACAAGTACGCCGGTGACGCCGTCTTCGAACTGCACCGCGGCGGCAAGATCGAGGTCACGTCCTCGATCCACGTCGACAACGCCGACGACCTCTCGAAGGCGTATACGCCGGGCGTCGCACGGGTCTGCACCGCGATCGCCGAAGACCCGTCGCTGGCCCGCCGCTACACCTGGAAGTCCAACGTGGTCGCGGTCGTCACCGACGGCACCGCGGTGCTCGGCCTCGGCGACATCGGCCCGGCTGCGTCGCTGCCGGTGATGGAGGGCAAGGCCCTGCTGTTCAAGGAGTTCGGTGGCGTCGACTCGGTACCGATCGCGCTGGACTGCACCGACGTGGACGAGTTCGTCGAGACGGTCGCGCGGATGGCGCCGTCGTTCGGCGGG
>DASSDE010000856.1:0-2200 GCA_035697365.1 Kribbella sp.
CGGTCCGGGTCCGGCTGGACGTCGACCGTGACGTCCTCGTACATCGTCGCCCGCAGCTTGGCCGGCTTGTAGTAGTTGTAGCTCCGGCTGGTCGAGCTGGGGAACTCCAGCGCACCGGCCTCGGAGTCGGTGAACTCGATCTTCGGGAAACTGCGTTGCTTGGTCTGCGTCATCTCAGGCTCCATCGGTCGCTGGATCGGCAACTGGGCTGGTGAACTTGTCGTAGAAGATCTGGTCGTTCGGTACGTCGTGGTTGTCGAGCAGGGCGAGCGCCGCGTCCACCATCGGCGGCGGCCCGCACAGGTACGTCTCGCACTTGCCCAGCTGCGGTTCCCGGCGATCGACCACGTCGGTGACGTTGCCGACCTCGTGCGTGCCTTCTGGCGATTCGGACAGGCAGGCCACGAACTCGAAGTCCGCGAGGGTGGCCCCGAGGTCGCGGATCGCGTCCAGGTAGAAGAGGTCGGCCGCCGTCCGGGCGCCGTAGTAGAACCGGACCGGCCGGGTGCTGCCGGTCTCGCTGAGGTGCCGCAGGATGGACAGGATCGGAGCCATCCCGGCCCCACCGGCGACGCAGACCACCGGCAGTACGTGCCCGTCCTTCAGGGTGGACGAGCCGTACGGTCCGGTCATCGACAGCTCGTCGCCGACCGCCAGGCCGTCGTCGAGCAGGCCGGAGAACCGGCCGCCCGGGTACTTCTTGATCAGGAACTCGATCTCGCCCGCGCTCGTCGGGGTGGTCGCCATCGAGAACGAGCGGTGCTCGTCCGTACCGGGGATGGTGAGGTCGACGTACTGGCCGGGCTTGAAGTCGAAGGCCTCCCCCGGCTTCAGGCGCAGCGACACGATGTCCCGGGTGACCGGCTCGATCGCGGCCACCGTGGTCGCCACGGTCCGGATCGGGATGCCGCCGAGCAGTTCGTCCTCGTCGAAGTTCAGCAGCTCGATCGTGCAGTCGCTGAACGCGTGCGCCCGGCACAGCAGCACGTACCCCTCGGCGACCTCCGCATCGTTGCAGGCGAAGGTGGAGTAGCGCTCCATCTGCAGGTCACCCTCGAGCACGTACGACTTGCAGGCGGAGCACTGCCCCTCCTTGCAGCCGTGCATCAGGTGGATTCCCTGCCGGAACGCCGCGTCCAGGATCTTGTCGTCCTCGTCGACCTCCATCTCGATGCCGACCGGTTCGAACTGGATACGGTGTTTGTCGGCCATGGGTCCTCAGGCGACCTTCGTGCCGTTGGCGCGGTACTCGGCGAGGTGCGCCTGGCGCTCCGCGTCGGTCATCTCGTTCAGCAGCACGTTCGGGCTGTTGAAGGTGTTGCCGCGGACGTGGTCCAGGGTCCACATCTTCTTCGGGTCCAGGTCGAGGTGCGGCTGCCCGATCAGCGTCTTGCCGTCGTCGCGGACGTACCCGAGGTCGGCGACGATGTCGGCCAGGTCCTTGCCGTGGTGCAGGGTCTCCCATTCGCGGAAGCCGGTCAGGCGGCCCATGTTCGGGGTCGGACGGCCGTCGTACTCGCTGCGGAACGCGACCGCGTCGGTCCAGTAGCAGGTCTCCGAGCAGTACGTCCGCCACTGGTCGTCGACCTTCTCGGTGACCATGTCCTCGTGGATCAGGGCCGGCACCATGCAGGTCCAGCAGCGGTGCGGGTACTGGTAGCCGACGTCCTCGAACGCGATCGGCTTGTTCCGGCCCGGGTACGCGAGGCGGTTGTAGTTCTCCCACCACTTGCCGTACTTCGAGTACCAGCCCGGGTACTTGTCCTCGAACCACTCGAAGTCCTTGTCGGTCATCGCGTCGATCCGCCAGTAGTTCACCGGCCACCCGGTGGCGAAGAAGCGGGCGACCTCGTGCACGTAGCCCTTGTCCACGATCCGCCGCCAGGCCTCCTCGACCAGGTCGTGCGGGATGGTGAGTCCGTACTTCTCCAGCGGCAGCAGGTAGCTGCGGTAGTAGTCGTCGTAGATCCACCGGCGCCACATCTCCGCATAGCTCTCACGGTCCTTGCGACGGTCCTTGGTGCCGTACTCGATGAACGTGCCGATGGCCGCGTCCACGACACAGTGGTTGTTCCACCACGCGTACCGCAGGTCGCGCTCGAGCAGCGGCCGGTTGCGCTCGTCGGCCAGCGCCATCAGCAGGATCGAGTACCCGTTGCTGATGTGCCGCGACTCGTCGGACTGGACCGAGTGGAAGACC
>DASSDE010000857.1:0-2719 GCA_035697365.1 Kribbella sp.
TTGTAGAACAGCGCGGTGCCCGCGGGAATCTCCACCGGGACGGCGTCGGAGTCGGTGTACGGGAAGTCGTACGCCTCGATGGTGCAGTCGAAGCGCGGGTCGGACTGCTCCTGCGTCGGATACAGGATGCCGGGCCGTTGGGAGCCCGGCAGCACCCAGAGGCAGCCGTTCTCCACGGTGGCATCGTCCAGCGCGATCCACACCGCGGTCAGCGAGCGGTCCCTGGTCGGGATGAAGAACTCGTCCTGGTGCCAGGCCTGGCCCGGCTTGCCCTCGGACTTGATGAACAGCATCGATTGCATCGCCTTGACGTTCGGCCCGATCAGCGCGGTCAGTGCCGTCACCACGCGCGGCGCGCGCAACGCGGCCAGTGCCACGTCGGACACCTTGTGTGGCTGGTGGATGCACAGGTACTTGCGCACGACGTCCTCGCCCGGCTCGGTGCTGGGGCCGCCTTCGACGGCGCCGAGGTCACCGCGACACAGGTGCTCGGCCGTCGTGTGGAGCGCGCTGACCTGGTCGGGTGGAAGGGCCTGATCGAGGACCACGAAGCCGTCGCGCCGGAAGGACTCGATCAACTCGTCGGTGACCTCGGTGAACCTGCGTACGGCGGTGACAGGCTGCATCTGGTGCTCCATCCGGCCTGGGGTTGGCGATGACCGGCTTCACCGTCTCAGAGCGAGGCGGGACGGCCAATGTCGCGGGCACGCGCTCTACTATCTGTTCGTGACATCGCGCCCACCGGCGATCAGCGTGAACTCCGTGGTCCAGGTCGCGGACTATGCGCCTGGGGCAACGTACGGTCCGCGCTGGCTGCCGAACTTCGAACTGCTCTGGCTCCTGCACGGTTCGGCGCTGTGGCGGACCGAGGTGTACGACGACGCCGGGGTGCATCAAGTGACGGTGGAGGAGGAACTGCGCCCGGGAACGGTGGCGTTGGCTCGACGCGGCAATCGGGACGCCTATATCTGGGACTGTGATCACTGGTCACGGCACGCCTACGTGCACTTCCAGATCGAGGACTTCGGCGGGCTCGGTACTCCGTCGAGTTGGCCGTCGGTGCGATCGAGGTCCGATCCGGGGCTGCTCGACGAGCTGTGCACCTACCTGCTGGACCTGGCCGGCGTACCGGAGTCGGTTCCGGGGCACAGTGACCGGCTGGTGGCGACGATGCTGGAGGTCTTCGTCGGCGCTCCGGTCGGTCCGTCGCGGGAGGAGATGCCGGACGGTGTTCGGCGCATGGTCGACCACGTTGCGACCGTGTGGGCGAGGCGCGGACCGCGGATCATCTCCGTCCCCGAGTTGGCCGCCGCGGCGAACCTGTCGGCCGGACACCTGCACAGGCTCTTCCGGGAGCGGTACGGCTGCGGACCGGCGTACGCCCTGGATCTGATCCGCCTGGCCCGCGCTGCTACCGCTCTGCTGCGCACCAACGCGACGATCGCGGAGATCGCATCCGACGGCGGCTACAGCAATCCGTACCACTTCTCGCGCCGCTTCTCCCTCGCGTACGGCGAACCGCCGGGCACGTTCCGCCGTCGTCGGCAGCTGTCCGATCCGCTCGCGCCCGTCCGCGAGGCCGGGCTGCTTCCGGTGACTCGGCGGCTACTTGAGGCGGCCCGGAGCGACTGACGCCGAGGCTTGCCCCGGCGCAGAATCCGAGACGGCTGTCCACTCTGTGGCGACTCTGGCCTAGTGTTGAGACAGACAGGAAGACCTGAGCGAGGAGGCGGACACGTGGCGGTACGGGCGATCCGGGGTGCCACCCAGCTCGACGTGGACGAGCGCGAGCATCTGCTCGAGCGGTCCGCCGAGCTGGTGCGGGCGGTCCTGGAGGCGAACGATCTGGAGAACGAGGATCTGATCAGCATCCTGTTCACCGTCACGCCGGACCTGCACTCGGAGTTCCCGGCGGTGGCGGGCCGGCAGATCGGGCTGACCGACGTACCGCTGATGTGCATGCAGGAGATCGCGGTGCCGCACGCGCTGCCGCGGGTGGTCCGGATGATGGTGCACACCGAGACCCCGCGGTCCCGGGAGAAGATTCAGCATGTCTACCTGCACGGAGCCGTGGCGCTCCGGCCGGATCTGACAGGCGCCCAGTGACCAATGAGTGAGCTGCGGGGTCCGGTCCGGATCGTCGGGACCGGCCTGATCGGTACGTCGATCGGCCTGGCGCTGGCCCGGCTCGGGGTGGTCGTGGAGTTGGTCGACGCCAACCCGGACAGTGCGCTGATGGCTGAGCGGATCGGAGCCGGCTCCCGGCTGGTCCAGATCGAGCCGCAGCTCGTAGTCGTCGCCGTACCGCCGGACCACGTCGGCGCGGTGGTCGCCGAGCAGCTCGAGCAGACCGACGCGATCGTCACCGACGCGGCCAGCGTGAAGTCCAAGCCGCTGGCCGACGCACGCAAGCTCACGACTGACCTCAGCCGGTACGTCGGCAGCCACCCGATGGCAGGGTCGGAGCGGAACGGCCCGCTGGCGGGACGCTCCGACCTGTTCGACGGCGCGACCTGGGCGATCACTCCGCACGAGACGAGTGCACCGGAGGCAGTCGAGCTGATCCGGCGGCTGGCCGAGGCATCGGGAGCGCGAACCGTCGAGCTGTCGGTCGAGGACCACGACCTCGCCGTCGCTCGGGTGTCGCACCTGCCGCACCTGATGTCGGCGCTCGCCGCCGGCACACTGGCCGACGCCCCGAGCTCGCACCTGCAGCTGT
>DASSDE010000858.1:0-2711 GCA_035697365.1 Kribbella sp.
GCAGCGTCGGCCGCTGATCCAGCGGATACGTGTACGACCGCGTGATCGCGCTCGTCACCGCTCGCGGGTCGTGCATCCCGTGCCCCATGTCCTCCCATCCGGCAGGTGTCACGAGATCGGTCGGATACCCGTCCGACGACGCCGGCGTCCGCCCTCCGTGCAGATGTACCACCGAAGGCACCGGCAACTCGTTGCGGTGGGCAACCGTGATCGGATGGCCCCGGCGCGATTCGAAGGTCGGTCCGGGGAACGTCCCGCCGTACGTCCACACCCGCGTCTGCACACCGGGAAGGATCTCCGCCGTCACCTCCCGCTGCACAATCTCGTACCGATCGGCACCTGACAACACAGGCGGGACAGGCAGCGGGACCTGGTACGCCGGCGGCAGCGGTACGTCGCTGCGCAACACCGCACCTGTCATCGCCGGACGTCGCGACAACGCGGCCGCACTGGACAGTCCCCCGGCCGCCACCACCCCGAGCGCTCCCCCGATCCCGAGCAACTGCCGCCGGCTCAGCCGCTCACGCATGCTGCACCTCCCGCCGCACAAGGGGCTGCCGCCACATCGCGACGAACAGCAACACCACCGCCGCCACCGTCACCACCCCGAGGGGCAGATGCAGCCACAACGCTCCGTCCTGCCCGGCGAAGTACTGCACCGTCTCGGCGACGACCACCCCGAGCGACGCGACGAACGGCCACACCCGCCGCAACCGCACCAAGACGACCACCGCGGCGATCACCTGCAGATATCCGATCGCCGTGACGACGTCCGCGCCCACCGCATGCATCCGCAGGCCGTCGAAGTCACCACTCAGATAGACGCCGGCGAACACCGGCTGACCGAACACCGCGACCAGATGCGCACTGACGAGCCCTCTCAAGAACCACCCACTGACCATGGCTCGAGGCTATGATTCAAACGTTATGAGCGTCCAAGACCAATATCGCTATCGCGTTATAACTGAGGGGTCATGATGGACCTGACGATGCTCCGCCAGTTCGTCGTCGTCGCCCGCCTCGAGCACCTCAGCCGCGCCGCCGACGAACTGCACGTCGCGCAACCCTCGTTGAGCCGCACGATCGCGCGCCTCGAGAGCGAGCTCGGTACGCCGCTGTTCGACCGCGCGAACCGCCTCCGGCTGAACCCGGCCGGCGTGCTGTTCCGTGGGTACGCCGAACGTGCGCTCGGTGAGCTCGATGCTGGGCAGCGCGCCGTCGCGGAGGCGACCGAGCAAGGAGCGGGCAGCGTACGGCTGGCGGCCGAGACGTTCCTCGCGCTCACCGAGCCGATCGCGGCGTTCAAGCGCGACCACCCGGCCATCGAGATCGAGCTGCGGCAACTGCCCGCCGTCGACATGCCGCGCCGGCTCCGCGCACAGGACGTCGACTTCTGCGTCGCCTCCCAGCCGATACCGGCCGCCGGGCTGGAGTCGGCTGTCCTGCTCGACGAACCGGTCCTGGTCGCGACTCCCCTCGACCACCCGTTCGCCGCACGCAAGTCGCTCGCCGTCGAGGACCTGGCCGACCAGCCGTTCGTGATCGCTCGCAAGGGCCAATGGCAACGCTGGCTGCTCGATCGCCTGTTCGCCGGCACCGGCCTGACACCGCGGATCGTCTGCGAGAGCGACGAGGCGGCCGCCATCCAGGAGTTGGTCCGCGCGGGCCTCGGCATCGGCTTCAACCCGGACTTCGCGCGTCGCGCGGTCCCCGACTATCCCGTCGCGATGATCCCCGTCGACCACCCCGACTGCCGCCGTGCGCTGACCCTGCACTGGAGCGCCGGCGCCGAACTCTCCACCGCCGCCCGGTTGATGCGCACGGCAATCACCGCCTGGTCATGGGATCCCGCGTCAGAGTGAGCCGGACAGCCAGCGTGCGGCGACCTTGAACTTGTTCTCGAGACGGGCGCGGACGGCGTCGGCGACGAGTTGCTCGAGGGTGCCGCGAACGACCGGGGTCGAGGCCGTGATGCGCAGGTCGAAGGCCTGCGTGGTGCCCCGGCCGACCGGCAGGATGCGCGTCGTCCCGGACACCTTCACCGAGGCGCCCGTGACCCCCGGTCCGCCGGCGACCCCGCCGTCGACGTCGGCCTCGCGGGCACCGTCGACGTCGGCGCGATGCCAGCGCTTCGACTGCGCGAGGTCAAGTTTGTTACCGACGAACCGGCGCGCGACGACCGGCACGTCGAGGACCTGCCAATGGACCTGCACCGCGACGTCCTCACCGTCGTCGCCCACCATCACCTCGTACGACTGCGCCCGCAACTGCTCGAACACCTGCTCCTGGAACGTGACGTCGGTGATCATCGCGAAGACTTCCTCCGGAGAGGCGTCGTACGAAGTGGCGAGAGACAGATCCATGCGCCCCATCTTGCACCGCGCGGCACCATGCGGTCACGGCGGTCACGGGTGCTGCAGGTTCCGGCCGCGTGCTCAGCTCAGCGCGAGTCGCATCCGTACCTTGGGCGGTTCCTCCTCGACCACGACGAAGCCCAGTCGTTCGTACAGCTCGCGGGCGCGATTGCCTTGCAGGACATGCAATTCGACGGCGGACGCTCCGGACGTACGAGCACGCTCGACGAGCCGTCGGAGCAGGGCTGTGCCGACGCCGAGCCCCTGCGCCTCGGGCGCGATCTCGATCCGGGAGATGTAGAACGTTGCCGCATCGGCCATCGCCGCCTGCAGCATGCCGCCCGGTTGCCCGTGCAC
>DASSDE010000859.1:0-2829 GCA_035697365.1 Kribbella sp.
ATGAAGCCGAGCACCGGTACGACGGGCAACGCCAACCACGGCAGCGACAACCAGTCCCGCTTCTTCGACGTCACGAACTCGACGAGCAGCGCGAAGATCAGGAAGAGTCCGGAGACCCGCACCGTCGACGCCAGCGCGACGAACACCGCCGCCCGCGACCAGCGCCCCTGTCGCGCCGCCAGCCAGGCGGGAAACGCGAACGCGCAGAACAGCGACTCGGTGTACCCGGCCGCGAGGAAGACGCCGACCGGGGCGCCGTACCAGATCATCGCCGCGTTCGGCCCGATGCCCTTCAGCTCCGGGAACTCGTACTGCGCCAGGCGCGCGAGGTACACCCCCGCGACGGCGCTGGCGACCGCCGACACGACGACGCCGGCGGCGATGTACCCGATCCCGGTGAACGCGACCAGATGCACGAGCAACGGAAAGCCGGGGAAGAACGCCGCCAACGGCGCACCGGACGGCTCACCGTGGTTGTACCCGAACTCGGCGACCGCGTTCAGGTGCGCGACGTCCCACTGCAGCCAGGCGTGCCAGACGTTCGGGTAGTCCTTGCCCGGGTTGAACAGCAGCGGCGCCGAGACCGACAGGAGGAAGAGCCCGGCCCGGGTGACCAGCCACCACCAGAGCACCTCGCGTCCCTGCGCACTCGGCAACCAGCGCTGCCACCAGACCCCGTCCACCCGAGCCCGCCGAGCGCGACCCCGCCGGGGCTCGCCGGCAGCCGCGCGCTCAAACACGCCGCCACCACCGCACACCACACGCCGCCCGAGTCACGCCCCTATCGTCCCTCATCCGGATACCAGGCCGGGGACGGCGCTACTGGCCGGTACCGGGCGTCCGTGGTGTGTTGCCTGGTTTTGTCGGCTTGGTCGTCGTCGTCCCCCCGGTCGGCAACGGGATGATCGGCGTCGACGGGTCACCGGTCGGCTCGGTCTTGGTGGGCGTGTCCGACGGCTTGGTCGGCTTGGTCTTGGTGGGCGTGCTCGGCGGCGGCGTACTCGGAGGCGGAGTGCTGGGCGGCGGCGTACTCGGCGTGTTCGTCGGAGTGTTCGTCGGCGTCGGCGTGAACGTCGGCGTCGACGTGTCCTTGATGTCGTCGCCGTTCGGCTCGGCGAACTTGGCCTCGGGCACGCCGTCCAGTGCCGACTTCATGAATGCCAGCCAGGTCTTCAGCGGCCAGTTGCCACCGAAGAATGCCGGGTCGTCGCTGTACGGGTCCAGGTCGGACTCACCGCTGGCACCGGCCCGGTACAGCACAGATGTCGATTCCTGCGGCGTGTAGCCCGTCCACCACGAGGTCAGCGTCGCCGACCCCTCCTTGCAGCCGTCGCACGCCTTGTTCTTGGCCCGGTCCTCGACAGCAACACCACCGGCCGTGCCGGTCTTGCCGGCGACCTCGCGATCCAGGTCCTTGGCGCCCTCGCCAGTGCCCTTCTTGACCACGTTCTGCAGGGCGTAGTTGACCAGCTTGGCGATCTCCGGGTCGATGTTCTGCTTCTGCTTCTTCAGCACGCTCGCGTCGGAGTACACCACCTTGCCGGTCGCGTCGCGGACTTCCTTGATCACGTGCACCGGCGTGTACTTGCCGTCGGCAGCGAACGTCGCGTACGCATTCGCCATGTCGACCGGCGACGCGTACGCATCCGGGCCGAGCACGGTCGACGGGTTGCCCTTGTCGTCCTCGAGCGTCTTGCTCGCCGGGATCCCGGCCGCCTCGGCCGCCGCGACGACCTTCTCCGGGCCGTTGTCCATGTGGTTGTCGACCAGGTCGTAGAAGGCGGTGTTGATCGACTGCTCGGTCGCCTTCATCAGCGTGACGTCGCCGTAGTCGGTGCTGAGCTCGTTACCGAACTTCTGGCCCTGGACAACGATCGGGCTGTCACCCTGGTAGATGTCCCACAGCGACTTGTTGTCCTTCAGTGCCGCGGCCAGCGCGAACGGTTTGAACGACGAACCCGGTCTGGCCTTGAGCGTCGCCCAGTTCAGCTGACTCTTGAGGAAGTCCGGTCCGCCGTACAGGGCGAGCAGTTGGCCCGTCCCCGGCTGCACCGCAGCCATCCCGACGTGCAGGTTGTCGCGCTTCTTCGGCAAGTCCTTCTGCGCGGCCTTCAGCAACTTGAGCTGCTGCTGGTAGTTGAAGGTGGTGGTCACCTTCAGGCCGCCACCCTGGATCTCGTCCTCGTCGAAGTGCTGCGCCAGCTCCTTGCGTGCCATGTCGAGCAGGAAGCCGTTCGGCCCCTTGTAGCGGTTGCTCTTCTTCTGCAGCTTCGCCAGGCTCGGCAGGTGCGCGCCGTACTGCGTCTCCTGGGCCTCGGTGATCGTGCCCATCTGCTGCATGCCGTCGAGGACGTAGTGGTACCGGTCGATGATGCGCTTCTTGGTGCGTGGATCCGGATCGGTGACGTCGAACAGGCTCGGGTTGTTCAGGACGGTCGCGAGCAGGGCCGTCTGCGGGATGGTCAGCTGGCTCGGTTCCTTCACGTCGAAGTACGTCTTGCCGGCGGCGGCGACACCGTACGCACCCTGACCGAAGTAGATCGTGTTCAGATAACCCTCGAGCGTCTTGCTCTTGTCCTCCTGCCGCCCGAGCTTGGTCGCGATGAACAGCTCCTTGAGCTTCCGCGAGACCGTGCGCTCCTGCGTCAGATACATGATTTTCACGTACTGCTGGGTGATCGTCGATCCACCCTGGAGCTGCTCGCCGCGGGCGATGTTCACCGCGGCCCGGACCATGCCGCTCGGGGAGATGCCCGGGTTGGTCCAGAACGTCCGGTCCTCGGCCGCGATCACCGAGTCCTGGACGTACTTCGGGATCTGCGACAGCGG